>NZ_JBFOCP010000044.1:0-119083 GCF_040907855.1 Aeromonas sp. s4
ACATTGATGCCTTGCAGAGCCAGTTCTTGGGCGACCCGCAGCGGGCCATGAGTTGGTCTGGTGAGGGAGTAATCGAGGATGGCCTGTTCAATCTCGGGAGCGACCCGATTGGGATGAGCCCCTTTACACCCGGGCAATTTGTCGAGCAATCCCTCGGCGCCATAGGTCTGGTAGTTACGGCGAATTTCGTAGAACTGCTGACGGCTGTAGCCGATGAGCGTGCAGGCTTTGCTGACATTATTGAGCTCTTTGGCGAGCTCTAGCAGGCTGAGTTTGCGACGTGCTACTTTCTCGTTGGTGGTCATACGGTGACTCCGGATAACACGGTAGGGGTACCGTTTTGTTATCCGGTTTGAAGCCGTATGACCACTCCCTTTTGTGGGCAACTGTCAGGTGAATACCATCTCCATACACCGCCAAGACGGCCCGCAACCGGCTGTCGTTTCTGCGCAGCGCCATCGATGAGGCGGTCACGGATGGCCTGCTGACCTCCAACCCGGTATCTCTGGTCACCGTCTCCCGATATTTGGACGGGAGTTCAACTCCTGAACGGGGAGCCAAGGACGTGGATCCGTTCACCCCGGAGGAGGTGGCCGCCATCATATCGACAGCCAACGGTATCAACGAGCAATGGGCCAACCTGTTTGCCTTCGCTTTCGCTACCGGCATGCGGCCATCGGAGATCTGCGCACTGAGCTGGTCATCCATCGACTGGATTGGCGGCACTGTGCAGGTATCGAGCGCCAAGGTGGTCGGTATCATCAAGACAACTAAGACCAGAGCCGGCACTCGAGCCATTGAGCTGACCGGCGATGCGCTGGCAGCACTGGCCAGCCAGAAGCGGTTTACCTTCATGCGGGGAGACTATGTATTTGATGACCCCAAACTCGGCCAACCATGGGCCGGTGCGGATGCCATCAGAAAAAAAGCCTGGCTCTATACCCTCAAGCGATCCGGCGTCCGCTATCGCCACCTCTACCAAACCCGCCACACCTTCGCCACGGCCAACATCAGCCGCGGCTGCAACCTGTTTTGGCTCGCCAGCCAGATGGGACATAAAGGACCGGAGATGCTGTTTCGGCACTACGGATCCTACCTTTCCGAGTACGATGGCCAGACCTCAAAAGCGCCAATCCTGATCCAAAATCCAGCCTAGAAATAAAAAAGCCTTATAGTTCAATTGGTAAAGCTGCTCAGTCTGGGGGTTCAAATCCCCCCAGCCCAAACGTTTGGAAAGGGCCACTTCGCAAGAAGTGGCCCTTTTTGTATCCTTTTTCTGGCTTTCAGAGGATGTAACCGCCCCAAGAGCACAGACCTGAGGCCAAAGGCTCTGCGGGGGGGGCTGCATTTGACATGGGCCAGCTCCAGGTGGCGTCGCCAGCAAAAACCGGCGAGTGGAACGGCAATTTGCCCGGGAGCTCTGGGCTACGCCATCAGCCCAGCGCCTCCATGGGGTTGAAACAGCCTCGAGGATTCGCCCCCGAGAACCTTCCACTAGCCGTTGGCAGTGAAATGCTGGGTCAGATGAACGACGGGATTTTCGGAGAAGAGGTAGCGGTCATCCTCCATTTCGTCATCGAATATGGTGGCCTGGAAGAGCATCTGCTTGGTGTTCTCCAGGTGCTGCCACATGGCCAGCTTGGCCGCCTGCGGATCCTTGCGCATCAGGGCCTTGAGGATCTGGTCGTGATCGTCGCACCAGCTGGAGATAGCCTTGTCGTCGATATGCTCGTGGAGCTTGCGCCAGTAGGGGTTGCGCTCGCGATGCAGCCAGAGCTGCTCGGTCAGGATCACCAGCACGGAGTTCTGGGTCGCCTTGGCCACCTGGATATGGAACTGCTTGTCCCACTCCGAATCGCGGGCACGATCCTCCTTGCGGGCCAGGGCCTGGATCTTCAGCAGCTCCATGATGTCCTGCTTGGTCACCTGGGTCGCGGCAAACTCGGCGATATTGCTCTCCAGCAGTTGCCTGGCTTGCAGCAGCTCGAAGGGGCCCGCCGTCAACAGGGCGTCATCCAGGGTGGGAGTCGCTTCAGCATACTGGCTCTCCCGGGCGATCACGTGGATCCCGGACCCTTTCTGCACCGCCACCAGCCCTTCCACTTCCAGCATGATGATGGCTTCGCGCACCACGGTGCGACTCACGTCCATCTCCTCGGCAATCAGCCGCTCGGCCGGCAGACGCTCGCCAACTTGATAACGCTGGCTGGCAATGCGTTGTTTCAGCTCGGCGGCGACTTTCTGATAGAGACGCTTTGATTCAACCAAGTCCATATTCATCTCACTCACACCCCAGCCTCATACTATTCAAGTGCCGGGACTGTCACCCGGATACGGTAACTTGTTATACCAATTTACATGAAAATGAACAAGTGAGCCCTGGGCTCACTTGTTCTCTCATGACTCAGTGCATGCCAAACAGTCCCGGCAGGAAGAGACTGAGTGACGGTATGTAGGTCACCGCCATCAGGCTCAGCAGCAAGACGAAGAAGAAGGGCAGCATGGGCCGGATCAGGGCCTGCAGCTTGACCCCCGAGACCGAACACCCCACAAACAACGCACTGCCCACCGGCGGTGTACAGAGCCCGATGCAGAGGTTGAAGATCATCATGATGCCGAAGTGGACCGGATCCATGCCGAGCTCGGTGACGATGGGCAGGAAGATCGGGGTGAAGATCAGCACCGCCGGGGTCATGTCCATGAAGACGCCCACGATGAGCAGGATCACGTTGATGATGAGCAGGATGACCAGAGGGTTATCGGAGACATTCATCAAGGCGTCACTGATGGTGTAGGGGATATCCGCATTGGTCATGGCCCAGGACATGCCCACCGAGATGCCGATCAGCAGCAGCACGATGGCGGTGGTGATGACCGAGTCCAGCATGATGGCCGGCAGATCCTTGAACTTCACTTCGCGGTAGATGAGCACCGAGAGTACGAAGGTGTAGACCACGGCGATGGCGGAGGCTTCGGTGGCGGTGAAGATGCCCCCCAGGATCCCGCCCATGACCACCACCACCAGCAGCAGGCTGGGGATGGCATCCCAAAAGGCGCGCATCACCATGGCAAAGGAGGGTCGCTCCGCAACCGGGTAGCCACGGCGCTTGGCGATGATGGCTCCCACGGCCATGATGCTGAGCCCCATCAGGATGCCGGGGACGTAACCGGCCATGAACAGGGTGGCCACCGAGATGCCGCCGGCGGTCAGGGCATAGATGATGAGCACGTTGGAGGGCGGGATCAGCAGACCCGTGATGCAGGAGGTCACGTTGATGGCCGCCGAATAGGCCGGATCATAGCCGGACTTCTTCTGCATGGGGGCCATGGTGCCACCCACCGCGGCCGCGGCTGCCACCGCCGACCCCGAGATGGAGCCGAACAGCATGTTGGCCATGACATTCACGTGGCCGAGCGAGCCCGGCATGCGGCCCACCAGCACCTGGGAGAAGTTGATGAGCCGCTGGGCGATGCCGCCGCAGTTCATCAGGGTCCCCGCCAGGATGAAGAAGGGGATCGCCAGCAGGGAGAAGCTGTCGAGGCCGGTGGCCATCTTCTGGCCGACCACCGCAAGGATGGTTTCCATCGGCAGCATCATCATGCCGGAGGCCAGGGTCGCCAGGCCGATGGAGAAAGAGATGGGCACGCCCGCGAACACCAACACGAAGAAGGAGCCGAACATGACCAGGGCTATGGTCCAATCCATCAGATGTTCTCCTCTGAGGGGGCAAGATCGGGGGTGGGCGCCAGACTGTCGAGCAGGGTCTCCAGCATGAAGAGCACACAATAATAACTGATGATGAGGCCGCTCAGGGGCAGCACGGCGTAGACATAGGCCATCGGCAACTGCATGGCCGGGGAGACCTGGCCGGTGCTGTAGACCTTGGTCACCAGGGTCAGGCCGCCCCACACCATGGCGCCGCTGGAAAACAGCAGCACGCAGAGATCCACGAACAGCTGGTTGGCGAGCTTGCGCCCTCCCTTGAGGTCGGAAACGAACAGGTCGATGCTGAGGTGGCGACGCTTGCCGGTGGCGTAGGCCGCTCCCAGCAATCCCACCCAGATCATGCTGAAGCGGGCTATCTCGTCGGTCATGGTGCTCGGCTGTGCCAGCACGTAGCGACTGAACACCTGCCAGACCACGCAGACTACCAGCATGGCCATCACGGCGACGGTAAACCCGGCGAGCAACCTGTCGATGGGTTGCTTGAACTTTTCAAGACGCATTGCGGTTCTCCCGGGAGGGCGATCTCGTCGCCCTCCCCTCATGATTACTGACCGGCTTCATTCTCGATCTTGGTGAGCCACTCACCGCGTACCGGATCCTTGCGGAAATCGTCATACAGGGGGGCCAGCGCAGTGCGGAAAGCCTCCTTGTCGACCTGGATGAAGGTGGCCCCCGCGTCGGTCGCCTGCTTGCGAGATGCCGCGACCTCCTTGTCCCACAGCTCCTGTTCGTAGGTTTCCGAGTGCTTGGCGGCAGTGGTGAGGATGGCCTTCTGTTCGTCGGAAAGCTTGTCCAGCACCTTGCTCGAGATCACCAGGAAATCGGGCACAGAAGTGTGCTGATCTTCGGCGTAGAACTTGGCCACCTCGACATGACGAGTCTGCACGTAGGAGGGCTCGTTGTTCTCGGCGCCGTCGATGACCCCTTGCTGCAGTGCGGTGTAGACCTCACCGAAGGGGATCGGGGCCGGGGCCGCACCCAGCAGTTCGATCAGCTTGATGGTGGTGGGGGTGGCGACCACCCGGATCTTCATCCCCTTCATGTCGGCCGGGGTGTGAATAGGCTTGTTGGCGTAGAAGCTGCGGGTCCCCGCCACGTAGGCGGCGATGGAGACGAAGCCCTTGTCACGGGTCTGGGCCATCATGGATTCGCCCACGGGGCCGTAAATGACCTTGTTGAAGTGGGCCTGATCCTTGAACAGGTAAGGCAGGCTGAAGATGGAGAAGGCGGGCGAGAAGGGTTCCATCTCGCTGGCACTGGCCTTGGTCATGTCCAGGGCGCCGTTTTGCAGCAACTCCAGGGTCTCACGGGGACCGCCCATCTGGCCACCCGGGTAGATGCGCAGCTTCATCTTGCCGTCGGAGGCGGTGCTGATCTCCTTGGCCATCTGGGCCAACGCCTGGTGTACCACATGGTTGGTGTCCAGGTTATGGGCCAGCTTCAGCGTCACTCTCTCCATGGCATGGGAAGAGAAGGCTGTCAGGGCCAGGGGGGCGGCCATCAGGATGGCGGCGGCGATGGTTTTCATTTTCATTGGAGCGGGACCTCAAGTGTGTGCGTTTATCTGCTAGACCTCTTCCCTGAGGAGTCAGTCTTAATGTCCTACATCTTTGTGATGCACACTGTAATTGGTAGAATATCTATGAATGTTGAGAACCATCACAAAAACGGCATACCCCCACAAATGGGCTGTGATAAACCCAACGCAGGTCACATTTTCCCGATCCACAAGAGTAAAAAGGTGTCATACAAACCTCTCATCCAGCCTCTTCATCCTCTTTCCCGCTCTTTCTCACCCTGTTAGGCACCATTGAAGGCCCTCTTTGAGACTCAAAATGGTTTAATTCGACGATTTTGTGAGCCGACCGGTGTTTTTTCAATATGGTGACTGGACGAGATGTCTGGCAATGAGAATAATTGGTCCAACAACTATCTTCACTTCACCGAGCACTCTCGTAGGGAGCAAGCGAATGACCGCCTTCATGACCGATGACTTTCTGCTGGATACCGAATTCTCGCGCCAGCTTTATCACGGCTTCGCCGCCGGACAGCCCATCTTCGACTATCACTGCCACCTGCCGCCCCAGCTGATTGCCGAGGATCACCGCTTCGCCAACCTGTATGAGATCTGGCTCAAGGGGGATCACTACAAGTGGCGCGCCATGCGCTCAAACGGAGTGGATGAACGCTTCTGCACCGGGGATGCCGACGACTACGCCAAGTTCGAGGCCTGGGCCCGCACCGTGCCCCACACCATCGGCAACCCCCTCTATCACTGGACCCATCTCGAGCTCAAGCGGCCCTTTGGCATCACGGGCCAGCTGCTGGGGCCGCAGACCGCACAGGCCATCTGGCACCAGTGCAACGACAAGCTGGCCCAGCCCGACTTCTCGGCCCGCGGCATCATGAAACAGATGAACGTCAAGATGGTGGGCACCACGGACGATCCCGTCGACGATCTGCGCCACCACGCCGCCATCGCGGCCGACGGCGGCTTCGACATCAAGGTGCTGCCGAGCTGGCGCCCGGACAAGGCGTTCAACATCGACGCCCATGGCTTTGCGGACTATCTGGCCGAACTCGGCCGGGTCAGCGACATCCAGATCCGCACCTTTGCCGATCTCACCCGGGCCCTCGGCGTGCGGCTGGATCACTTCGCCGCACACGGCTGCAAGATTGCCGACCATGCCCTGGACGAAGTGCCCTTCGGCCAGGCCGGCGAACAGGCGCTCGACGCCATGCTGACTCGACGTCTGGGGGGCGCCGTACTGGAGAGCGCCGATGTGGCCGCCTTCAAGGCCGCCGTGCTGCTCTATCTGGCGGGCGAATACCACCGGCGCGGCTGGGTGCAGCAGTACCACATCGGGGCGCTGCGCAACAACAACAGCCGCCGCCTGCTGACCCTGGGGCCGGACACCGGCTTTGACTCCATCCACGACGCTCCCGTGGCCAAGGCGCTCTCCCGCCTGCTCGACGCCCAGGACGCGCAAGGGACGCTGCCCAAGACCATCCTCTACTGCCTGAACCCGAGGGACAACGAGGTGCTCGGCACCATGATCGGCAACTTCCAGGGGGACAACCTTCCCGGCAAGATGCAGTTCGGCTCTGGCTGGTGGTTCAACGATCAGAAGGATGGCATGGAGCGCCAGATGACCCAGCTCGCCCAGCTCGGCCTGCTCAGTCGCTTCGTCGGCATGCTGACCGACAGCCGCAGCTTCCTCTCCTACACCCGTCACGAATACTTCCGCCGCATCCTGTGCCGCATGATCGGGCACTGGGTCGCGGACGGTGAGGCCCCGGCCGATCTCGCGCTGCTGGGCCAGATGGTGGAGAACATCTGCTTCCACAACGCCCGCGACTACTTCGCCATCGAGCTGAACTGACCAGAAATAAAAAATGAGGCGGCGGGCATGTCCCGCCGCCGGAGCGGACCATTCCATGGGTCAAACCGCGCCCATCATCCATATCCGCCACAGGGGCACAGCCCCATGAGGACCACAACAAGATGCAACGCCTGAATCGTGATGCCTTCCCGGGGGCCCAATATCCGGACCGCGTGATCCAGTTTGGCGAGGGGAATTTCCTGCGCGCCTTCATCGACTGGCAGCTGGACCTGCTCAACGAGCACACCCGCCTCGATGCCGGCGTGGTCATAGTGCGCCCCATCGACAGCGACTTTCCCCCCAGCCTGAGCACTCAGGACGGCCTCTACACCACCGTCATCCGCGGGCTGGACGAGTCCGGCAAGGCCATCAGCACCCAGCGCCTGATCCGCAGCGTCAACCGCGAACTGAGCTGCTATCGCCAGTTCGACGAGGTGCTGGCACTGGCGCGCAACCCGGATATCCGCTTCCTCTTCTCCAACACCACGGAAGCCGGGATCAGCTATCACGCCGACGACCAGTTCGACGACGCTCCGCCCGCGAGCTTCCCGGCCAAGCTGACCCGCTTGCTGTTCGAGCGCTTCAGTCACTTTGACGGCGCCGCCGACAAGGGCTGGGTGCTGCTGCCGTGCGAGCTCATCGACTACAACGGCGACGCCCTGCGCGAGCTGGTGCTGCGCTACGCCGCCCAGTGGCAGTTGCCAGACGCCTTCCAGACCTGGCTGCACGAACACAACACCTTCTGCTCCACCCTGGTGGATCGCATCGTCACCGGCTTCCCCCGGGACGAGCACGCCGAGCTGCAGGCGCAATTTGGCTATCAGGATCAGTTCGTGGTCACCGCCGAGCACTTCTACCTGCTGGTGATCCAGGGGCCTGCATGGCTGGCGAGCGCCCTCTGCCTCGATCAGCTGCCCGCCGGGCAGGCGCTCAACATCCTCATCGTCGATGACATCAAGCCCTACAAGGAGCGCAAGGTCGCCATCCTCAACGGCGCCCACACCGCCCTGGTGCCGGTCGCCTTCCTGGCCGGGCTCGACACGGTGGGCGAGGCCATGGCCGACGAGGAGATTGGCGAGTTCGTCGAGCGCATCATGCGCGATGAGATAGTGCCGACCTTGAGCCTGCCGCAAGAAGAGCTGCTCTCCTTCGCCCGCGACGTGCAGGGGCGCTTTCGCAACCCCTTCATCAAGCACCAGTTGCTCTCCATCGCCCTGAACGGCATGACCAAGTTCCGCACCCGTTTGCTGCCGCAGTTGCTGACCTATCAACAGCAGCAGGGCACCCTGGCGCCGCACCTGAGCTTTGCCCTCGCCGCCCTGCTCGCCTTCTATCGCGGGGAGCGCAACGGACACGCCTATCCGCTGCAGGACGATCAACCCTGGCTCGACGCCTACGCCCGCCTCTGGCCTGCGGTGGAGCGCGGCGAGATCCCCCAGCGCGCCCTGGTGCAAGAGGTGCTCGGCCAGGAGGCCCACTGGGGCCAGTCCCTGTGCGAGGTGCCCGGCCTGGTAGAGCGGGTAGATCTCTGCCTGACCCGGATCCGCGAGCAGGGCCTGCGCGCGGCGCTGGCTGCCTGCTGCTAAGGAGTGACCATGCAAGCCGTGATTCGCATCCACCCCGCCGACAATGTGCTGGTGACCCTGAGAGAGCTCGCCGCTGGCGAGCAGATAGCGCACGAAGGTGTTTCCTTCACCCTGAGCGACCCCCTCCCCCGCGGCCACAAGCTGGCGCTGGTGGCCCTCTTTGAAGGTGATCAGATCATCAAGTACGGTCTGCCCATCGGCCACGCCACCCGCGCCATCGCGGCGGGAGAACATATCCATCACCACAACCTGGCCACCAACCTCAGCGATCTCGACGAGTACAGCTACCAGCCGGAGCTCATCGACGTCAGCACCGCGCTGCCGGACCGGGAGATCCAGGTCTACCGCCGCCACGACGGCCAGGTCGGCATTCGCAACGAGCTGTGGATCCTGCCCACCGTGGGCTGCGTCAACGCCCTCGCCAAACAGATGAAGCAACAGCTCGAGCGCGACACCGATCTCGGCGCCATCGACGGGGTGCACCTGTTCAGCCACCAGTACGGCTGCTCCCAACTCGGTCAGGATCACCTCAACACCCGCACCCTGCTGCAAAACCTGGTGCATCACCCCAACTCGGGGGGGGTTCTGGTGGTGGGGCTGGGCTGCGAGAACAACCAGATCGCCGCCTTCAGGGAGACCCTGGGCCCCGTCGATGCCGCCCGCGTGCGCTTCATGGTGTGCCAGCAGCACGATGACGAGGTGGAGCACGGGCTGGGGCTGCTGCGCGAGCTGCTCGCGCAGATGCAGCAAGACAGGCGCCAACCCGGTCGGCTCGGCGAGCTCAAATTCGGACTGGAATGCGGCGGCTCGGACGGCCTCTCCGGGATCACCGCCAACCCGCTGCTCGGCTGCTTCTCCGACTACGTGATCCAGCACGGGGGCAGCTCGGTGCTGACCGAGGTGCCGGAGATGTTTGGCGCCGAGCGCATCCTGATGTCCCGCTGCCAGGACGAGCAGACCTTCGACAAGACAGTGCAGATGGTCAACGACTTCAAGCAGTACTTCATCGACCACCAGCAGCCCATCTACGAGAACCCCTCCCCCGGCAACAAGGCGGGCGGCATCTCGACCCTGGAGGAGAAGTCCCTCGGCTGCACCCAGAAGGCGGGGCACAGCCAGGTGGTGGACGTGCTGCCCTACGGCGCCCGCTTGCAGCGCCCCGGGCTGAACCTGCTGAGCGCCCCGGGCAACGACGCCGTCGCCACCAGCGCCCTGGCCGGCGCAGGCTGCCACATGGTGCTGTTCAGTACCGGGCGCGGCACCCCTTACGGTGGCCCGGCCCCCACGGTCAAGCTTGCCACCAACAGCGATCTGGCCAGGCGCAAGCCGCACTGGATCGACTTCAATGCCGGCACCCTGATTGAGGGCACTCCCATGAGCAGCCTGCTCGCCCAGTTCATCGACCTCATCGTCGACATCGCCAACGGCAAGCCGACCTGCAACGAGCGCAACGACTTCCGGGAGCTGGCCATCTTCAAGAGTGGTGTCACCCTGTGAGTCTCGAGCTTGGCTGGCTGCAACCGGTCTGGACCCTGATTGAACAGCAGCCCCTGGCGCAAGGCATCGGCCTTGCCGCCATGCTGGTCGGGGTGAGCGCCTTCCTGCAACGGGACGACAGCCGCTTTCGCTGGCGGCTGTGTCTCTACCAGGGAGCCATCGCGGTCCACTTCCTGCTGATGGGTGCCAGCACGGCGGCTCTCAGCGCCGCCCTCAGCTGTGGTCGCACCATCGCCTCGGGGCGCACCCGCAGCCCCTGGGTGATGCTCTTCTTCCTCGTGCTGGTGTGGGTGCTGGGCATCCCCGGGATCACCAGTGCGGTGCAGTGGCTCCCCATCATCGGCACCACCATCGGCACCTGGGGCCTCTTCCGGGCCCGCGGGCTGGCGCTGCGGCTGTGCATGCTGGCGGGCGGCCTGTGCTGGACCAGCCACAACATACTGATCGGCTCCATCGGCGGCAGCCTGATTGAGACCACCTTCCTGTTCGTCAACTGCCACACCATGTATCGCATGTGGCGTCATCCCCTGGCGAACCCCCTGTAACGATTGCAAGGAGTCGAAACCATGACCCGACAGATAGCCGTCATCGGCGAATGCATGGTGGAGCTGCGCCGAGCCGGACAAGGCCTGCTGGCACAAGGTTTCGGGGGCGACACCCTCAACACCGCCCTCTATCTCGCCCGCCTGGGGAGCCAGGCGTTCGCGGTGCACTACGTCACGGCCCTCGGCCAGGACGGGTTCAGCAGCCAGATGCTGGCCGCCTGGCAGCAAGAGGGCATCCACACCGACTGGGTGCAGCGCCTGGCAGACAAGGCCCCTGGTCTCTATCTCATCGACACCGCGGCCGACGGCGAGCGCTCGTTCACCTACTGGCGCAGCGACGCCGCCGCACGCTACTGGCTGGCGCAACCCGAGGGCGAGGACATTCTCGCCGCCCTGGGCCAGTGCGATCTTGTCTACGTGAGCGGCATCAGCCTGGCCATACTGCCGCCCGCCTCGCGCCAGCGCCTGCTGGAAGGACTCGCCGCAGCGCGCGCCCGGGGGGCCAGAATTGCCTTTGACAACAACTACCGCCCCCGCCTCTGGCAAGACAAGGAGACCGCCAAAGAGGCCTACACCGCCATCCTGCGCCTGGCGGACATCGCCCTGCTGACCCTGGATGACGAGCAGGCACTCTGGGGCGACGCGGAGGTCGAAACCTGCCTCGCCCGCAGCCAGGGCTTCGGGGTGGGCGAGATCGTCGTCAAGCGCGGCTCTGAGCCTTGCCTGGTGGTCACGGCAGCGCAGCGGATCGAAATCGCCGCCCTGCGGTTGTCCGCCGAACAGGTGATCGACACCACGGCGGCGGGCGACTCCTTCAGCGCCGGTTATCTCGCCGCACGCCTGCAAGGGGCCGACGTCGCCGACGCCGCCCGGGCAGGCCACCGCCTGGCAGCGGCCGTCATCCAGTATCCGGGGGCCATCATTCCCCCCTCCCACATGCCATCACTCAAGGAAACGCACCATGTCTGATCTCATCGCCCGCCTCGAAGCCCTCAAGGTGATCCCCGTCATCGCGCTGAAAGATGCTGCCCAGGCCGTCCCCCTCGCCCGGGTGCTGGTGGAAAATGGCCTGCCCGCTGCCGAGGTGACCTTCCGCACCCCCGCCGCGGCCGAGGCCATCCGCCAGATGCGCGCGGCCTACCCGGATCTGCTGATCGGGGCCGGCACCGTGCTCAACCGCGAGCAGGTGGATGCGGCCGTTGCGGCGGGCGCCGACTTCATCGTCAGCCCCGGCTTCAACCCGACCACGGTGCAGTACTGCCTGGACAAGGACGTCACCATCATCCCCGGGGTCAACAACCCCAGCCTGGTGGAGCAGGCCATGGAGATGGGGCTGCGCCATCTCAAGTTCTTCCCGGCCGAGCAGTCTGGCGGCACCGCCATGCTCAAGGCCCTGGGCGCCGTCTATCCGGTGCGCTTCATGCCCACCGGCGGCGTGACGCCGGCCAATCTGAAGGAGTATCTGGGGCTGAATGCCGTGATCGCCTGCGGCGGCACCTGGATGGTGCCGGCCAAGCTCATCGACGAGGGCAGATGGGAAGAGCTGGCCGCCCTGGTAAGAGAGGCAGTGGCGGCCCTGTGATCATCGGTTGAGCGGGGGAAGGTCTGCCCTCCCCCGGATGTGTTGAAGAGCCACTTCCCGCGAAGTGGCTTTTTTATGCCCTGCAAGGGCTGGAGATCAATGTGCGGTTGCAGCAGTCTACCAGCGGCTTATTCCCCTGCGTCATCGGGCGTCAACACCAGCCTGCGCCAGGGCCCCGTGATGTCGCAATGACCCGTCTCTTCGGTGTTCTCCCAGCCCAGGCGATGATAGAAAGCCATCGCCGTGGTGTTGCGCATGGCCACCTTGAGGGAGGCCGGGGAGGGGTATCCGGCCAAGCCGGCGGCAAGCAAGGCCCGCCCCATGCCCTGCCCATGCCAGTCCGCCACCACGTAGAGATGATGCACGAAGCTCTCGGCCCCCCAGATGGAGACGAATCCGCACGGGCTGCCCCCTTTCTCCGCCACCCAGATCTCCTCGCCCCGGGTCTGCTCGGCAAAATCCTCGAGCCGGAACAGGGCGGGATCAACCCAATGGAAGGCCTGGCGCCTTCCCTTGAGGAAGAGCTGTGCCAGCATGGGCTCGTCAGCTTCCGTCATCATTCTGATCATGACACCATCCTTGCGTTGCGTGCTTGTCGCTTCCCACTCTCGATGGATCCCGCCGTGCTGTCAAATCGGCAATGTGGACCCTCTTGAATACGTAACCGTGTGACACAGGGCTGCCTATTTTATCGCCTCAGGGGCTATACTGCCGAGGTCCCGTCCATGACTGGTTTGAGGTTCACTGATTTATGGATAACAAGCAAATTGAAGGCAGTATTCTGGTACCCGCCCACATTGACGATGTCTGGCGGGCCTGGACCACGGAGAGCGGGCTGCGCAGTTTTCTGGCGCCGGAGTGCCTCATGGTCCCGGAACCCAACGGACCGTTCGAGATCTATTTCAGACCCGATGCTCCCCTCGGCGAGCGTGGCAGCGAAGGGTGCCGGGTGATGGCGGTCATGCCCCATGATCTGCTCAGCTTCAGCTGGAATTTCCCTCCCCAGTTTCCCCACATTCGTCAGCAGAAGACCCAGGTCAGCCTGCGCTTCGTGCCGGAGGGCCAGGGCACCCGACTCCACTTCCTGCAGACCGGCTGGGCGCAGGATCCAGACTGGGACCAGGGCTATGCCTACTTCCGGGAGGAGTGGCTGGAACTGAGTCTGCCGAGGCTTCAGTACCGTTTCACCCACGGCCCCATCGACTGGAACAACCCGCCGGGCAAGCAGCAGCTGAAATCCCTGGCCCAGTGACGTCCATTCAAGCGATGGGCATGGCACGAAAAAGGACCCGCTCAGGGTCCTTTTTCATGGATGGGCAGGCGGTCACTCCACCGGCTCTTCATCGAACAGGGGGTGATAGAGCACCTCGCCCCTTACCCCGTCGAGCCCGCCGGGTTGCAACTCCATCGCCATGAAACACTCCGTCGGCACCTCGTAGATGCAGTGCAGGCCGAAGTCGCTGGCAGGCCGAAAGCCGAAACGGGCGTAGTAGGCGGGATCCCCGAGTACCACCACCGCCTTCCAGTCCATCTCCAGTGCCGTGTCCAGCCCTTCCCGCACCAGATCCGAGCCAATGCCCTGTCCCTGCCAGTCGGGATGCACGGCCACGGGTGCCAGTCCCAACCAGGGCCCTTCCTGTCCCTCAATGGTGATCGGGCTCAGCATCAGGTGCCCCATGAACTCGTACTCTTCCTCCTCGACCATGGTGACCACGGCGGCCCCACATTCTCGCAGGCGGTTGACCAGTTCGGCCTCGTCGGGACGACCAAAGGCGGCACTCACCAGCTCATAGACTGGCAGCATGTCGCCGGGACGCTCGGTTCTCAACATACAGCGTTACTCCTCGTACAGCAGGGCGGCCATTATTCCACAGAAGTGGGGCGCCTCTTCACTGCCTTTGTCTGAAAATGGGAGGGCGGACTCAGGAAAACGCCTGACAGACCCCGCACCAGGCTTCGCGATGACCGCCCTTGCGCAAGCCATCAGCGTCCGTCGTCAGGCTGTCGTAATCGCCGCAGATAGGCGAGGCCCAGATCCCCGCACTCCTTGAGCAGGGCGCCACCACCATGGGCCTGCACCCCGAGTGCCTCTGGCGCCAGCATGGCCAGGGGATAGCGCCGCACCGTCAGCCCGCTGAGTGTCTGCTCGCCCTCTGTCGCCTCCCCCGCCATGAAGAGCGCCACCCCCTCATCGTGCAGTATGGCCACGACCACTTCCTCGTCATCCAGCCAGGGGGCCAGCGCCTCTTTGCGTGCATCCGTCAGGCGCGCCGGGCGATCCAGCCGCCAGTGATCGAGCTCGAGGGCGCCATCGGCCGGATCTGGCCGACGCCCGTCATGGTGCATGCCAGTCTTTTCCATCACCCGGCCTGAGGCGAGGTTGCCCGGCATGTGGCGGGCGGTGAGGGCAGGCAGGTGCCACTGTTCGAAGGCAAACGCCCTGACCAGGTTCGCGGCCCGGGTGGCCAGCCCCCTGTTCTGCCAGGGCACGCCGACCCACCATGCCAGCTCCCCGTGCCAGTGCAGGGAGAGGGTGCCGACCAGGGGAGCGGGCTCGTCTTCACGCCCCTGGGGCAGAGTCAGGGCCCAGGTGCATCCCAGCCCGAGAGCAGCCTTGCGCCCGCTCAGGGCAAGCCAGTCCCGCGCCGCCTCCGGCGAATAGGGGTGGGGGATGTTGAGGGTATAGCGGGCGAGCGCCGCATCCGAACAATAACGCAGGATGGCGCTCTCATCGCCGGGCAGCAGGGGGCGCAGCACCAGCGCGTCCTGCCCGCCAGGCTCGCGCAGCACCGGGGTCATCAGGCGGCGGGCAAGCAGGCGTTGCAGGGCAACCTCAAGGTCGTCATCGGCACCGAGGCGGTGATCCGCCCCCACGGGCCCCAGGGTGAGCAGGCCGCTCTCTCTGGCCAGGGTCAGCAGGGAGCCGGAGGCAGCGATCAGGATCTGCCGGTCCGGCTGTGTCACCATCAGCGGGGAGGCGGCCTCCCCCAGCCAGGCGGCAAGCAGGTCGCGGGCAAGGAGAATGCCATCTGGCGGGCTGACCGCCCAGGGTGCCATCTCCCTCGCCTCCCCTTTGCCAAGCAGCAGCCACCAGCGGTTTCCCTGGTGCTGCCAGGCCTGCAACGCCGCTTGCCAGGAGGGGCGCCAGAGCGCACCCTCGATCAACAGATCCATTCCTTCCCCCACATCCGCCCCCCGGATCAGGCACCGGGTGCCCGGGCGGCACCACACTCCTGTCTGAGGCAGCATAAGCAGCTGCCAATGAGTTGTTAAACCATATGTTTACCATGGTTAAACGGCATACCCCATGAAAAAATGCCATATGGCTGACTTGATGGCGGTCACATTCCTTCCCCTCCTCGCTTCCTATCATGCCCCCATCATGGCGTGACCAAAGACGCCCATGAAGGACAACGGATAACAAGAGAACACACTATGCAGCCAACCAGCCCACTCAAAACGGTAGTAGTCAGTACCCTGGCGACCGCCCTGCTGATCTTCGTGGCCCAATCCCTCATCGGGAAGCAGGAGATCAGACTCGGCATCGCCATCATCCCCATCCTGCCCATGCTCTTTGCCGTCATCATCGGCATGATCGTCTCCGCCAAGCCCGTCAAGGATCGCATTCCCGGCTGGAAGAGACTCTTCACCGAGCGAGAAGAGGGCTTCTGCGGCAAGATGGTGGGTTTCAGCCTGCTGATCCTCGGGACCCAGTATGCGGGGATGATCATCCCCAACCTCAAGATGATCCTGAGCGTCGGCGTACCGCTCTTCCTGCAGGAGATAGGCAACCTCCTGCCCATCCTCATCGCCATTCCGCTGGCGGTGAAGTTCGGCTTTGGCCGCCGCGCCATCGGGGCCTGCTCCTCCATCAGCCGTGAACCCTCGGTCGCGGTGATCCAGGGCAAGTTCGGCACCGGCTCCCAGGAGTACATCGGCGTGCTCGCCATCTACCTGTGCGGCTCCGTCATCGGCACCCTCTGGTTCAGCGTGCTTGGCAGCATCGCCCCCCTCACGGGGCTGCATCCCCTGGCCCTGGCCGCCGGTTCCGGCGTGGGATCCGGCTCCATGCTGAGCGCCGCCTCCGGTGCCCTCATCAACGGCCTGGACGAGGCGATGGCCCAGCAGGTGCTCAGCATCGCCGCCGCCTCGAATCTGCTCTCGTCGGCCCTGGGGGCGCTCTCCCTCACCTATCTGGGTCTGCCGCTCGCTGAAAAAATCTATGCCCTGACCGCCAAAGGAGAGAAAGCATGAAAAGCATCGTGATGGATATGCGCTTCGTCTTCCTGGCGATCCTGCTGGCCATGTTCACCCAGACCCTGACCTCGGGCCTGCCGCTGTGGCAGATGGGGGACAGCTTCATCGCCATGTCCCTGGTGGTGTTCGCCTCCCTGGTGACCAAGCGCTACCTGCCCTCCTCCCTGCCGGCCTTTGCCTATGCCACCATCATCGGCATTCTCATCTGCCTGCCCGAGACCCCGGTGCGCGGCCTCTTCATCGATGCCGTGGCCAAGATCTCCTTCCTCTCCTGCTGCGTGCCGCTGCTGGCCTTCGCCGGCCTCTCGGTGGGCGGTCAGCTGGAGGAGCTCAAGAAGATGTCGTGGAAGGTGATCCTCATCTTCATGATCGTCTCCACCTGCTGCTTCTTTGGCGCCTCCCTGGTTGCCCAGCTCGGTTTCTCCATTCAAGGGATCATCTGATGAACCACTACCATATCGAACCTGACCTGTTGGCCCTGCGCGACTTCAGCTACGAAGTGCGCCACCACCTGCACCGCATCCCGGAATACTCCGGGGCCGAGTTCAAGACCTCTGCCTACTGCCGTGGGTTGATGGAAGAGTTCGGCTACAGGATCACCCTGTATCCCGGCTTCACCGGTTTTCACGGGGATCTGGCGGTCGACCCCACCCTGCCCACCATTGCCTTTCGTGCCGACATGGATGGCCTGGAGATGCACGACATGAGCGAGGTGGCGTTCAAATCCACCCATGAGGGGATGGCCCACAACTGCGGCCACGACTCCCACATGGCAATCGCTCTGACCGCCGCCAGGTTTCTGGCCGCCAACCGCGAGCGCCTGCGGTACAACGTCCGCTTCATCTTCCAGATGGCGGAAGAGGACATGCGCGTCCCCGGTGCCGAAAAGATGGTGGAGCTTGGCTGCATGAAGGGGGTGGACGAGGTCTATGCCCTGCACAACGACGGCGCCATGGAGACGGGCACCATCAAGTTCAACCAGGGGGTCATGTCCTCCTGGGGGTCGGCCTGGACGCTCGATGTGCACGGCATCTCCGCCCACGGCTCCACCCCCCACAAGGGGCTGGATGCCATCCGGGAGGCGGTGCGGATCATCGAGGACATGGACTACATCGTCGCCAAGCGCACCAGCCCGTTCAGCCCGGCGGTCTTTGGTTGCGGCATGATCAACGGCGGCACCATTCCCAACGCCATCGCCGATCATGTGCAGGCCCGTGGCACCATCCGCGCCATGGACGCCGAAACCGACCAGATCCTGAAAAACAGCTTCAGGGACATCATCGCCCAGAGCGAGCTGCGCGGCTTCAAGACCACCATGGTCCATGCCGGCTACCCGGCGGTGGAGAACCACCCCCAGGCCTGCGAGCGCCTGCAACAAGCCGCCTCGAATGTGTTGTCCAGCGACGGGATCAACGCAAAGGGCCAGCCCATGACCGGCAGCGAGGACTTCAGCTACATGATCAACGCCACGCCAAGCCGCATGGGGGCCATGTTCTTCCTCGGCAGCGGTAATCAGGCCAAGGGGATCTGCAACTACCTGCACGCGAACCCCTATTACCTGGACGACGACTGCCTGCTGGTGGGAGCCCAGATCTTCGTCAATCTGGCGACCAGGGTCGACTGACGGGCCAGGGGGATCTGCCACTACCAGCACCACGTCAGTCCCCTACTACCCGGACGACGACTGCCTGCTGGTGGGTGCCCATATTTTCGTCAATCTGGCGACCCGTACCCCCTAAGCAGCAAGGGGGCTGCCGCCCCCCGAGGCCCTGCTGGATGATGGCGATCTGCTGCTCGGCACCCGGAGCGCCGTCAATCTGGTGACCACGACAGCCGGGAGAGAGGGATCACCGGGAAAAGGCAGCACAGGACACCACTTACCACAAAAAAGAGAGGCCACTGGCCTCTCTTTTTTGCATCTATGCAGCACCTCTGACTCCCCCTGACGGCCTTCAGAGCCAGGGCAGGGTCGCAGACGGGGCGGGCGTTCCCTGGTTGAGCAGCGCCAGCTGCACCGTCTCCCGGCTCACATGGGGGGCATAGAGGTGGATGAAGTCGTACATGTAGTCCCGCAGGTGGGCGTGCCTGCGCAGGCACACATGGGCCACGCTCGAGGCGATCAGATGATCGATGTTGAGGCAGACCAGGCTCTCCCTGTCCCCTTCGTCGAACGCCGAGGTGGCGATCACCCCGACCCCCATCCCCAGGCGCACATAGTGCTTGATGATGTCGCTGTCGGTGGCCGTCAGCACGATGCGGGGGCTGAGGCCATGGCGTCCGAACGCCTTGTCCATCTTGGATCGGCCGGTGAAACCGAACACATAGGTGATGAGGGGATACCGGGCCAGATCCGCCATGGCCAGCGGCTGGCAGTCCAGCAGCGGATGGCCGTGGGGCACCACCACGCTGCGCCCCCAGCGATAGCAGGGCACGGTCGCCAGCTCGTCGAACAGGTGCATGGACTCGGTGGCGATGGCCATCTCCACATCCCCGTTTTGCACCATCTGCGCCAGTTGGGCAGGGGCTCCCTGATGCAGCTGGATGCTCACCTCGGGGTAGCGGCGGGAGAATTCGGTAATGACCGCCGGCAGCTTGTAGCGGGCCATGGTGTGGGTGGTGGCGATGCGCAGCACCCCGCTGGTGGCCAGCTGATCCCCGAGGGAAAGCTGGCCAATCTGCTCCACCTGGGCCACCACTCCCCTGGCCAGCTCCATCACCTGCTCCCCCATGGGGGTCAGGCCCGACAGGTTCTTGCCCTTGCGGGTAAACAGCGCCAGCCCCAGCTCCTCTTCCAGCATCTTCATCTGCTTGCTGAGGGTCGGCTGGGAGGTATAGAGCTTCTCCGCCGTCGCCGAGATGTTGAAGTTGTTCTTCACTATCTCGGTGAAGTTCTTGAGCCGGGCGATGTTCATCAGGGTGCCAGGCGCTCGATGTGCCAGCCGTCCCCCTCGCGGGTGTAATAGAAGCGATCGTGCAGACGGTGCTCCCCGCCCTGCCAGAACTCGACGGTGTCGATGCGCACCCGGAAACCACCCCAGAAGCTCGGCAGCGGCACCTCGCCATTGGCAAACTTCTGTTTGAGTTCGAGGAACTTGGCCTCCAGCACGCCACGGGCCGAGATGCGGGTCGACTGTTTGGAGACCCAAGCGGCAATCTGGCTGTCCTTGGGACGGCTGTGGAAATACTTCATCACCTCGAAGGTGCTCATCTTCTCCACCCGGCCGGTCACGTGCACCTGTCTGTCCAGGGTATGCCAGGGGAAGAGCAGGCTGATGCGGGGGTTGCCCTCCAGCTGATGCGCCTTGCGGCTGCCCATGTTGGTGTAGAACACCATGCCGTCGGCATCGTAGTGCTTGAGCAGCACGGTGCGCTGCCAGGGCTGACCATCGGCATCCACGGTGCCCACCACCATGGCGGTGGGATCGGTCAGTTTGGCCTCGCACGCCTGGGCCAGCCACTTCTCGAACAGGGCGAGGGGCTCGGCCGGCAGATCGGCCCGGTGCAGTCCACCCCTGGTGTATTCGCGACGCAGATCAGCCACATCCATCATCTTGATTTTCCTTCTCTCTTTCTCTGCCGCCCGTGCGGCGATGGGTGCAGGCATTGTGCGACGAGCGCGCCATGGGTACAAGCCTCGGGGCGGCCAAATGGCGGAGCAAAAAGAGAGGGAGGCTCATGCCTCCCTCTTTATGCCGATGACCGTCAGCCTACTGCTTGCCGTCAACCGGCGGGCAATGGGCCAGCATGCGCCGGTTGTAGTCCGCCGCATAGGCGCTCAGCCTGGCGTGGGCCTCCTTCTGATCCGGCTTGATGACATCCCCGAATCCATCGAGATAGCGCACGCCGCAGCGCGCCTTGGCCGCCGCCTGCTGATCCGCCGCGATCCCGGGCGCCACCTCGCCGCGCCCGGCCCGCACGATCAGCCGGTAATCCTGCCTGGCAAGGCTGGCGCTGACCACCTGATCCAGGGTGTCTGCATCGGCCTGACAACCGCCGAGCAGGGTGAGCAGCAGCACCCCGGCCAGTCTCATGCCCGCCTCCGCTGCCAGCCCAGCAACGCCAGGGCCAGGGTCCAGAAGCCGAGGGCCCCGCCGCCACCGCTTCCCCCCTCTTCACCGCGCTGGGTGACCGAGAGCTTGAGGGGACTGATGGCGAAGAAGATGTTGTCGCTGCACGCCACCTTCAAGCGGGCAGTGCCGTCCTGGCCCGCCGGGATGGTGACGCTCGCCGAGCCCGAGTTGGGTTTGCCGCTGGCAAGGGAAGTCCAGTTTGCCCCCTCGTCCCGGGTCATGAAGAGATCCACCTTGCTGCAGTTGATGGGGGCGGCATTGGTGCCGGCCACTTCCCAACTGATGGTCTGCGTCTTGCCCGCCCCCAGGGGGGTCACCACCGGGCTGGTCAGGGCAAAGGCCTTGCCGGTGTTGACCACCTGGATCTTCATGTCATCGCTGGCGACACCGCCCTTGCCGTCCCGCGCCGTGAGGCGGAAGTTCAGGTCCCGGTTGGTGGCAGGCCAGGCCTCCCCTATCGCCAGGGTGTTGGTGAGCAGGGAGGTGAGACTCGGCAGGGTGCGCTCCGGCACGCTGGTCGGCGCCACGAAACGGAACAGCGGACGGCTGCCGTCGTCCACCATGGTGGCCGGGCTGCTCGACTCCGTCCCCAGATCGATCTGCTCCCAGGTGTAATTCAGCGGATCGCTGTCAAGATCGGCCCCCGCCCCCTTGAGCACGAAGGGGGTGTTGGCAGGGATGACGTAGTCATTGCCTGCCGCCACCTGGGGCGCATTGTTGACCAGCGCCAACGGGGTGCCGCAATTTGGCACCGTGGCCATGTGGGCCCGCATCTGCTCGATGGACTTGCTGTGGAAATAGGGCTCGCTGTGGGGCTGCAGATCTTCGTCTCCGCAGATCCCCGCATAGGCCATGATGGAGCTGCCGCTGCCCGGCTCCCAGGCTTGGCTTGCCTCCCGGTTGCCGCCGCCACAACTGCCTGTGGTGCCGTTGAAGGTGTGGTCTGCCCCGAACTGGTGACCAATCTCGTGGGCCACGTAGTCGATGAAGAAGGCATCCCCCACCGGCTCGGGGGAGCCCGTCATCCCCGCCGATTTGTCTGGGGTGCAGAGTACGCCCAGCCCCGCCAGGCCGCCGCCACCGGTGTTGACCACATGGCCGATGTCGAAGGCCCCCAGCCCCTTGGTCAGGGCATCGGCCTGCACCTGCATGTTGGCATCGACATCGCCGTCATCATTGTTGAAGGGATCGTTCGCCACGTCGGTGAAGATGATGGTGTCGTTGCCGCTGGCCAGTTGGAATTCGGCCGCCACGTCACGCTGGTAGACCTCGTTGACCCGGTTGAGCAGGGTGGTGATGGCGCCAAGACCCGCCTCCACGGTACCGCCGTGATACTGGGTATACTCCCCCGCCGCCGAGATGGCGATGACATAGCGCTTGCGCTCGTTGCCATCCACCAGCACCTGGCGGGCCAGCTTTTTGGCCTCGCCCCCGATCACCTTGTCCGCCTCTTCTTCCAGCCGGCTGTGGGCATCCTGCTGGTAATAGACGGCATAGCCTTCCCCATTGCGAAGGGGATCGACGAACACCATCTTCCCTTCATGGCTGAACATGGCGTGGAATCCCTGGGGACCGAGATCGAAGCGCCCGGTCTCGCCCGGCGCCGCTTCGTTGTACCCCTTGAAGGCAAGGATATCGGGATATTTGGCGGCCAGATCCGCCGGCAGCAGATCATAGGGTTGCAGGCTGAAGGTCACCTCCTTGCCATCCGGCAGGGGCAGGGTCAGGCGGCGCTCGCCCCCCTTCAGGGCAGCCAGGTAATCGGTGGAGACGGTGACGATGCGATACTGGCTGGCCCTCACCTCGTACCCATCGGCGGCGGTGGCCCGCGCCGTGACCGTATGCCACTCGCCGGCCATCAGGTTGCCGGACGTCATCAGACCCGCCACCAGCACCGCCAGCGGAGAATATTTCATCAACTGCATCTTTTTAATTCCTTTTTAAACGGATTCACCTGAACTGCCACGGCATCATTTGCCCGCTGGTCCGATTAGTCCAGCAACATCCTCTGTACATTCCCCGAATGGGGAAGGTTGCACCAATGCAGACTAGCCCCTATCATGGCGCGGATTTGTCCGTTCCAGAACCCCTCTTCGACGGGGCCGGTTCACTCTTTCTTTGGCCAAGGTTAATCTCATGCTCAAGTCCCCACTGTTGCCCCGTTTCGGGGATCTGGTCGTTGCCATCGTTGACGATGTGCTGGGTCAGGGTCTTACCCTCGACCGCGCCTATGCACGTCACTTCTCCGGCATCGAACTCAAACCGCAAGAACAGGCAAGGATTGCCCTGGTCACCGGCGATCTGCTGCGCCGCCTCAGCCTCTACTGCTTCCTCACCGGCATCCAGGTCCGTCAGGCGGAGAAGAATGTCTGGCCGCTGCTGCACAGCTGGCACGCCTTCCACAAGATAGATCAGCCCAACCACCCGACCCTGGATCGCTTCAACGAGGAGGCGTTCCGCCGCCGCCTGACCGAGGCCAAGAAGAACCCGGTGCTGATGGACGGCTGCCCTGCCTGGCTGGAAAAACTCGGCAGCGAGCAACTGGGCGACGCCTGGCCGGCCGAGCGTGCCGCCCTGGCCTGGATGCCCAAGCGTTACCTGCGGGTCAACACCCTCAAGTGCACCCGGGACGAGCTGCAAGCCATGCTGGCCAAAGAGCATGTCACCACAGTGCCCGTCGACGGAGTGGAGACCGCCCTGCAAGTGACCTCGGACGCCGCCCTGTTCCGTACCCAGGCCTTTGCCGACGGCTGCTTCGAGCAGCAGGATGCCGGCTCCCAGCTGGTGGCCGCGGCCCTCGACGTCAAGCCCGGCATGCGGGTCATCGACGCCTGTGCCGGTGCCGGCGGCAAGACCCTGCACCTGGCCGCCATGATGCAGGGCAAGGGCCGTCTGCTGGCCATGGACGTGGAAGAGTGGAAACTGGAGAACCTCAAGCAGCGCGCCCGCCGCGCCGGTGCCCACAACGTGGAGACCCGGGTCATCACCAGCAGCAAGACCGTCAAGCGCCTTAAAGAAAGCGCCGATCGCGTGCTGCTGGACGTCCCCTGCTCCGGCCTTGGCGTGCTCAAGCGCAACCCGGATGCCAAGTGGCGCGACACCGCCGAGCGCCTGCCGGTGCTGGTCGCCCTGCAAGAGGAGATCCTGCAGCGCTACAGCCAGATGGTGAAGGTGGGCGGCCTGCTGGTCTACGCCACCTGCTCCATCCTGCCCGAGGAGAACCGCCAGCAGGTGGACAAGTTCCTCGCCGCCAACGAGCACTTCCGCCTGATCGGCGATCACAACGTCAGCCCGGCCGAGACCGGCTTCGACGGCTTCTACATGGCGCGCCTCGAGCGCATCGCCTGATGTCTGTCGTGGGCACAAAGAAAAGGGGAGCCAGTGGCTCCCCTTTTTGCATGGTATGAATGCGGCCTTATTCGGCGGCAGCGTCATCCTGCTTGTGCTTGGCGGCAGTTTCCTTGATCAGGGTCTGCAGCTCGCCGGCCTGGAACATCTCGATCATGATGTCGCAACCACCGACCAGCTCGCCCTCGACCCACAGTTGCGGGAAGGTGGGCCAGTTGGCGAATTTCGGCAGCTCGGCGCGGATGTCCGGGTTCTGCAGGATGTCGACATAGGCGAAAGGCTCGCCGCAGGACATCAGGGCCTGGGAGGCCTGGGCAGAGAAACCGCAGCTGGGCAGCTTGGGGGATCCCTTCATGTAGAGGATGATGGGATTCTCAGCCAACTGCTGTTTGATCTTTTCAATAGTTTCCATAAATGCCTCACTGGAGCGATTTCGGCGGCCATTCTACTGCAATCCGGGCAGACCACAAACTGGCAAACCGTTGCGAATGAAAGAAGTCATGCATCAATACGCCGCAGCTTGATCCGGATCATGGCAAGAATCAAGGGTTGTTCGCCCATCTTTGATACTGCTACAATCGACGGGCTTTGGGCCGTCTGGCCCCCTCATTTCAAGAACAATTCTTTTCAAGATAGAAAAGAGTACGCAATGTCTTGCAACCGTCGCCTTCGCACGGACCAGCCAATGGAGAGTAGAAAATGGCTTTCGAACTTCCCGCTCTGCCCTATGCAATCAATGCTCTGGAACCGCACATCTCCCAGGAAACCCTGGAATACCACCATGGCAAGCA
This sequence comes from Aeromonas sp. s4, assembly GCF_040907855.1. NCBI lineage: Bacteria > Pseudomonadati > Pseudomonadota > Gammaproteobacteria > Aeromonadales > Aeromonadaceae > Aeromonas > Aeromonas sp. s4. Next base: position 24,787 of record NZ_JBFOCP010000044.1, read on the forward strand.
CCACAACACCTACGTGGTCAACCTGAACAACCTGGTGCCGGGTACCGAGTTTGAAGGCAAGTCTCTGGAAGAGATCATCAAGACCTCCACTGGTGGCGTCTTCAACAACGCTGCCCAGATCTGGAACCACACCTTCTACTGGCACTGCCTCTCCCCGAACGGCGGTGGCGAGCCCACTGGCGCCCTGGCCGATGCCATCACCAAGGCCTTCGGCTCCTTCGCCGAGTTCAAGGATGCGTTCACCAAGTCTGCCATCGGCAACTTCGGCTCCAGCTGGACCTGGCTGGTGAAAAAGGCTGACGGCTCCCTGGCCATCGTCAACACCTCCAACGCCGGTTGCCCGCTGACCGAAGCCGGTACCACCCCGCTGCTGACCGTCGACCTGTGGGAACACGCCTACTACATCGATTTCCGCAACCTGCGTCCGAAGTACATGGAAACCTTCTGGGCCCTGGTCAACTGGGAATTCGTGGCCAAGAACCTGGCTGCCTGATAAGCCTTTCTTGCCAAAACGCCCCGCACTTGCGGGGCGTTTTTTATGGTCGAACACCTGCCATCGACAACAAAGGCGCCCGCAGGCGCCTTGTGGAAGATGACCGTGCTTACTGGTCTATCTCGTCCATGTAATCGTCGAGGTTGCCATCATCCGCCGCCTCTGGCTTCTGCTCCTGGAGCTCGGGTTTGCGGCCCGTCACCTTGCCATCGTTGTACTGCAAGTAGAAGTCCTTGGTCAGGGCGTAAGGATCCAGCGCGTTGTCGATGATGCGCTCCTGATCGATCAGCTTGGAGCGGGTACCGAGGCCATCCAGCGCCCAGTGCACCACCTTCAGCGGGAAGGTCAGCAGGGCATAGGGGAAGTAGATGGTATCGATGGTATCCCCCACCAGTTGCCGGGTGGTAGTGGGACCGTAGACCGGCACCATCAGATAGGCGCCATCCCCGATGTCGGCCTTGCCGAGCACGGTATCCATCTCCAGCGTGTTTCGAGCAAGGCCCGCATGCTTGGCCACGTCGAACAGACCGAGCAGGCCCACAGTGGTGTTGAGGGTGAAGCGGCCCAGGTTGGTACCGGCCCCTTTCAGATCACCCACCAGCAGGTGGTTTACCATGCTGCTCGGCTCGTCGAAGTTGTCCACGAAATTCTCGATGCTGTCCCTCACTCCTTGCGGGACATAGCGGGCATAGCCGTGTACCACGGGGCGCGCTACATAGGGCTCCAGCACGTCATAGTTGACGGCCCACATGGCACGGTTGGGCCCCTGGAAGGGGTCGCGAGGATCGCTGGCCGTGCTGGATGCCCCGGGGCGGCTCGGGGTCTCGCCGAGATCCAGGCTCTCCGGGCCCGGCTTGGGAGGGCCGCCCGCACAGCCCGCGAGCAGCAATGCCACCGCCAATGCTCCTGAACGCAGATACATATGAAAGTCCTAAGATTTTTTTGGGTATTGATATGAATTATACAGGGGGCCCACCCCAAGGGGTGGGCCAAAAGTGTATTAGAGGGCGTGATCGATGCGGATGTCAATCGGCGCTGTGGGGATGGTGTTGGTCGGCACGGTGACCGAAACCCCTTCAAAGGCGCCTTCCTTGTTCATGACGTTGCCACCTCGGGAGAGGCGCGCCTTGAACTGCAGCTCGGCATGGGCCGCCAGCTTGCTCCCCTCCATCATGGCATCCCCGTCCCCCAGGGAGAGGGTGAGCGGGAGATGCGGGCCAGCAATGCGCTTGACCGCGATGGGCATGGGCGGACCGTTGGGGATCACCGCAAAGACGAACAGATGGGCATCTTCCGGCATCTTTATTCCCGGCGCCAGGGTGATGTGCAGGGGGAACTCCCCCTCTTTCACCGCCAGCACCTCGGCTTGTGCCTGGCCTTCGGCAGACGGGGTGGTCACGGCGATGCCACGCTGGCCAAGCTGCTGCCTGGCGTACTCCATGGAGCGCTCCACCATGGTGTAGCGGGCCGAGCCCGGCTCCAGCAGCGGCAACATCCCCTGCCAGCGGTCGAGGGCGGTCTGGAAATCCTCTTTTTGCAGGGCCATGAAGGCGTGGACGGAGCGGGCCTCGATGTTGGCCGGGTCCTCGGCAATGACCGCCTGCAACAGCTGATCCGCACGGGCTTCCTCCCCCGTCATCATCAGAGCCTGGGCATAGGGTACCGCCACCATGGCCTTCTGGGGCGCGAGGGCGTAGGCACGCTCCAGCGCCTCGCGGGCCATCTCGGGATCATTGCCATCCAGGGTCAGGCGCCCCAGCAGCAGCCAGCCACGGTAGTCGTTCGGTTCTTCTTTCAGCCGGGTTCGCAGGGCCAGGGTGAAGTCCAGCAGATCCTGCTCGGTCACCCGGGCATCACGCTCCACCAGGATGCGATTGCTGAGCTCCCCCAACCGGCTGCTGGCATCCTGCCAGCGGCTCACCTCCTGCCAGGCGCCGAGCTTGGCGTAGAGACCGATGCTCACCACCGCCAGCACCAGCACACCGGGGATCCAGATCAGGCTCTTGCCGCCACGGGCGGTCTGCTCCACGTCGGGAATGTCGTCCAGGAGGCTGCGCTGCAGCTCCACCAGGGATTCCGGCTCCTCTGCCAGTATCCCCTGCTCCCGCTCTTCCCCTATCTCCAGCAGGCGCTGGCGATAGAGCTGCTTGTTGAGGGCCGAGCGACTGATGCTCTGCCGGCCCTCACCGCGCCACAGCGGCACGATCAGCGCCAGGCTCGCCAGCACCAGCAGGGCCGCACCCAGTATCCAGAATGGGGTCATGGTTTCTCTTCCTCTTTGAGCAGGGCGGACAGCCTGGCCTGCTCTTCTGCACTCAGGGTACCTTCAGGCTGTTGCAAGGGAGCAGGGGCATGGCGGCGGCTTCGCACCACCACGGTGACGACGCCAATCACGATGACCAGCAAGGGGCCAAGCCAGAGGATCAGGGTCGAGGCCATCAGGGGGGGATCATAGAGAATGAAGTTGCCGTAGCGGGCCACCATGTAGTCCACCACTTCCTGCTTCTCCTTGCCCTCGCGCACCATCTGGTAGGTCTTGTCCCGCAGATCCTTGGCGAGCCCGGCGTTGGAGTCCGCGATATCCTGGTTCTGGCACTTGGGGCAGCGCAACTCGCGGGTCAGCTCGCGAAAGGTCTGCTCCTGGGCGTCGCTCTCGAAGGTGTAGACATCAATGGCGGCGCAGGCCTGTCCGGCACAGACGAGACCGGCCAGCAGCAACAGGGATGCAATCAGTGTTTTCATCGGGGAGGCCTCACTTCATGGCATCGAAGATGGGTTTGAGGGTACTGGCCCAGACGTCTGGGTTGATGTCCCCCACGTGGCGATAGCGGATGATGCCCTGGCTGTCGATGAAGAAGGTCTCGGGCGCGCCATAGACACCGAGATCCAGCCCCAGCATGCCGTCCGGATCGTAGAGGTTGACCTGGTAGGGATTGCCAAGCTCCGCCAGCCACTTGATGGCCTTGTCACGCTCGTCCTTGTAGTTCATGCCGACGATGTAGATCCCCTGCCCCGCCAGCTCCTTGAGGTAGGTGTGTTCCCCGTAACAGGTCGGGCACCAGGTGGCCCAGACGTTGAGCAGCATGGGGCGCCCTTTGAGGATGCTCCTGTCGTGCTGCTTGCCCAGGTCATAGATGTCCTGCAGGGTAAACACGGGCACCTCCTTGTCCACCATCACAGATTCGAGCTTGGTGGGATCGGAGTAGAGCCCCTTGAACAGAAACACGGCCCCCATCAGGAAGATGATGAAGGGCAGCAGATAGAGCCAGGTCTTCTTGCTCATGCCTTGGCCTCCTCGTCACGACGTCCGAAGCGGTAGCGCTTGTCCAGCATGGCCAGCACGCCGCCGAGGGCCATGAAGACGCCGCCAAACCAGATCCAGCGCACGAAGGGCTTGTAGTAGATCCGCACCGCCCAGGCGCCGTTGTCGAGTTGCTCGCCGAGCGCCGCATAGAGATCCCGGGTAACCCCCGCATCGATAGCCGCCTCGGTCATCGGCATGCGGCTCACGGTGTACATCCGCTTCTCGGGCTTGAGCAGGGCTACCTGCTTGCCATCCCGGTGCACTTCCAGCACGCCCTTGAAACCGTCGTAGTTGGGGCCGTTCTTCTCCTTGATGCCGGTGAAGACGAACTCGTAATCGGCGAACTGGACGCGATCGCCGGCCTGCATCCGCAGGTCCTTCTCGATGCTGTAGTTCTGGGTGCAGGCGATGCCGATGATGCTGACCGCGAGCCCCACGTGCCCCAGGATCATGGCCCAGTGGCTGTTGCCAAGCTTGCGCACGCCGGTGGCAAAACCGTGTTTGTGGGTGGCCCGCGCCCAGGTCTCCTGCACGCTGGTGACGATGATCCAGACGCCAAGCCCGATACCGAGCGCAGCCCAGGGTTTGAACGCCTCGGCAAAGAGTTTGGGCAACAGCAGAGCCGCGGCCAGGCTCAGCACCAGGGCGAGCATCACCTTGCCCTTGAGCTCACCGAGATCCTGGCGGCGCCAGCGGAACAGGGGGCCCACCCCCAGCAGCAGGGCGAAGGGGATGATGAGCCAGCTGTAGATGTGGTTGAAGAAGGGGGTGCCGATGGAGATGCTGCCAAGCCCCAGCTCCTTGTGCACCAGGGGCAACAGGGTGCCGAGCAGCACGGTGAGCAGGCCCGCCACCAGCAGGATGTTGTTGCCAAGGAGCAGGGTCTCGCGGCTCCACAGCTCATGCTTGCCGTGGCTCTTCACCTGGGAGCCCTTGAAGGCGAACAGCAGCAGGGAGCTGCCTATCACCGCCAGCAGGAAGCCCAGGATGAACAGACCCCGGGTCGGGTCCGAGGCAAACGCATGGACCGATACCAGCACGCCGGAACGCACCAGGAAGGTGCCGAGCAGGCTCAGGGAGAAGGCCGAGAGCGCCAGCAGCACGGTCCAGGCCTTGAAGGTGGCGCGCTTCTCGCTCACCGCGAGGGAGTGGAGCAGGGCCGTGCCCGCCAGCCAGGGCATGAAGGAGGCGTTTTCCACCGGGTCCCAGAACCACCAGCCGCCCCAGCCAAGTTCATAATAGGCCCACCAGGAACCGAGCACGATGCCCAGCGTCAGGAAGACCCAGGCCGCCATGGTCCAGGGACGGGACCAGCGCGCCCAGGTGGCGTCCAGACGCCCCGTCATCAGGGAGGCGATGGCGAAGGCGAAGGCCACCGAGAAGCCCACATAGCCCATGTAGAGCATGGGGGGGTGGAAGATGAGACCCGGGTCCTGCAGCAGCGGATTGAGATCCCGCCCGTCCACCGGGAAATACGGCAGGGTGCGGGTGAAAGGATCCGAGGTGAACAGCACAAAGGCGGTGAAGCCCACCGAGATAAGGCCGAGCACCCCGAGTACCCGCGCCACCGCATCGAGCGGCAGGCGACGGCTGAAGAGGGCCACCGCCGCCGTCCAGCCCCCCAGGGTCAGCACCCAAAGCAGCAGCGAGCCTTCATGGGCTCCCCACACCGCCGAGATGCGGTATTGCAGGGGCAGCAGGCTGTTGGAGTTGGTGGCCACGTACTGCACGGTGAAGTCGTTGTCGACGAAGGCCCAGGTGAGGCAGAGAAACGACAGCAGCAGCAGCAGGAACTGGCTGTAGGCGAGCGGGCGGGCCGCCGACATCATGCCAAGACGACCGAGATGGGCCCCGATCAGCGGGTAACTGCCCAGCAGCAGGGCGGTGGCGAAGGCCAGGATCAGTGAGAACTGCCCTAATTCCGGGATCATTGACTATTCCCTCTCGATTGCACGGAGAAACCTGCCGATTTGGCGGTATAAAGAAGTGAATTCTTGGCGCATACCGGCATCATTGCTTGGCTCCCTGCAACTGCGCCTCTGTGTATTCGGGCTTGAAGTGCATGCCGTTGGTGGCGTCGGCCACTTCCGGCGGCATGTAGTTCTCGTCGTGCTTGGCCAGCACCTCGAAGGCGGCGACCGTGGTGGCATCCTTGAGGGTGCCCTGAGCGACAATGCCCTGCCCCTCGCGGAACAGGTCCGGCAGAATGCCGTCAAACTCCACCGTCACCAGATGGCCGCCGTTGTCCACCAGCTTGAAGGCTACCTTGAGGCTCTGGGGATCCCGCACCACAGATCCCGGCACCACCAGGCCACCGATGCGCAGGCGCTGCCCCTCCTCGGGCTTGACCTTCTCCGGCCCCTTCCCTTCCACCAGCTCGCTCGGGGTGTAGAAGAGGTCGATGTTCTGGCTCAGGGCATAGAGCACCAGGCCAGTCACGCTGGCAAGGCCCAGGCTGATGGCCAGGATGATGGTGAGGCGTTTCTTGCGGCGCGGGTTCATAGGGTGTTCTCCATCTGCTGGGCCGCCTTGCGGCGTGCCTCCCGAGCCTGCTTGTTGCGCAGTTCGCCAAGCAGGCTGCGGGTCTTCAACCGGGTGGAAATGACGATGCCGACCAGGCAGAGCAGGGTCAGACCGAAGGAGAGCCAGACGTAGAAGGCATAGCCTCCCATGGCCATGAAATCACTGAAAGAGGCAAAGTGCATGCTTACTTCTCCTGCCTGGCGATGTCGGCGACCCAGGGGCGGTGCCACTCCCGCATCAGCAGCTCATTGCGAAAACGCATCAGGGTCAGGGCACCGAGAAACGCGGCGAACGCCAGGATCATGATGAGCAGCGGCCACAGCATCTCGGGGGAGATGGAGGGTTTGTCAAACTTGGTGATGGTGGCCCCCTGGTGCAGGGTGTTCCACCACTCCACCGAGTAGTGGATGATGGGCAGGTTGATCACCCCGACCAGCGCCAGGATGCCGGCGGCGCGGCCCGCCACCACCTTGTCGCTGAAGGCGTTGTAGAGGGCGATGACACCCAGATAGAGGAACAGCAGGATGAGCTCGGAGGTGAGCCGGGCATCCCACACCCACCAGGTGCCCCACATGGGTTTGCCCCAGGCGGCGCCGGTAAAGAGGGCGATGAAGGTGAAGACGGCCCCCACCGGGGCGATGGCCGCCACCGTCATGTCTGCCATGCGCAGTTGCCACACCAGGCCAATGAAGGCGGCCACCGCCATGGTGGAGTAGGCGCCCATGGAGAGGATGGCGGAGGGCACATGGATATAGATGATCCTGAAAGAGTCGCCCTGCTGGTAATCGGCGGGTGCGAAAGCCAGCCCCCAGACGGTGCCGATGATGAAGGCGAGCAGGCTTGTCACGGCAAACCAGGGCAGCAGGGTGCCGGCCAGCCCATAGGCGCGCTCGGGTTTGGCATAAGGGTGCAACCATTTCCACATAGCTCACGAAACCTTTCAGTTATTAATTTTTAAGTGGCGAGGGCTACCATACCCATGGGGGAAAAACATCATATCCCCCGAAAGCAATAAGCAGCCATCCCCTTGATCTATCTCAACTATCTCGCCCCTAACAAGGCTTCAAACGAAAATCTTTTCGCCAAATCAATCAGTTGACACTCACCCGCAGCGCCGCCGAGATGGCCAGGGGGGTCAGGGTCAATGCCCCCACCAGCATGGCCCCCAGGATGGCGAGCTGACCGGCATAGGGCAGTCCCATGCTCGCCGCGTCGATGGCGGACGTGGCGAAGATAAGCACCGGAATATAGAGCGGCAGCAGCAGCAGGCTGAGCAGCACGCCCCCCTTGCGCAGCCCTGCGGTCAGCGCTACTCCGACCGCACCGAGCAGGCTCAGCACCGGTGTACCGAGCGCCAGGGTAGCCACCACGGCCAGATAGGTCTTCAGCTCCAGGGAGAGCAGGATGGCGAGCAAGGGGGAGACCAGCAACAGCGGCAGACCGGTCAGCAACCAGTGAGCGATCACTTTGGCCAGGGCCAGCAACCCCAGGGGATGGGGCATCAGCATCATCTGCTCCAGGGCGCCGTCGCTGAAGTCGTCACGAAACAGCCGCTCCAGGGAGAGCATAGCCGCCAGCAGGGCCGCCACCCAGATGATGCCGGGAGCGATGCGGGCCAGCAACTGGGGCTCGGGCCCGATCCCCAATGGAAACAGGGTGATGACGATGAGGAAGAACCAGAGCGGGTTGAAGATGTCGGCGCGCTGGCGCAGGGCCATCAGCAACTCGCGGTGAATAAGGTGTATGACGGCGCGCAGCATGGGCTACTCCTGCAACAGCGAGGTCAGGGAGAGGGTCTTGAGCCGCCCCTGCATCAGGGTCAGATCCTGGTGGGTCGTAAGGACCACCATCCCCCCCCTGTCCGCGTGGGCGAGGAACAACTGCTCCAGCACCCTGACCCCCTGCTTGTCGATGGCGGTGAAGGGCTCGTCCAGGATCCAGAGCGCCGGTCGCTCGCTCAGCCACAGCCTGGCCAGCGCCACCCGTCGCTGCTGCCCGGCGGAGAGCTGCCCCGCGGGATAGTCTTCGAAACCGGCGAGGCCGACCTGGGCCAGCACCCGCCAGAGATCCACGCCGTCCCCGACAGGACCATGGAGCTTCTGGTAGAAGGAGAGATTCTCAAGGGGGGTCAGGGTCGCCTTGACGCCTGGCTGATGGCCCAGGTAAAGCAGGCTGGCGTGGTATTCATCCCGGCAATGGCGGATATTCTCCCCATTCCAGCACACCTCGCCAGCAAAGGGCTGGGAGAGGCCGGTGAGCAGGCGCAACAGGCTGGTCTTGCCCACCCCGTTGGGACCCTCAATCTGCATCAAATCCCCGGCACGCACCGCGAAGGAGAGATGTTCAAACAGGGTGCGATCTTCACGCACGCAGCTCAGATTGTTCGCTTGAAGCAGCATGGGGATGTAATCGTTGAAAATGAGGCGGCCTGCATCTTAACACAGGATCCGGAGGCGTCTTTTCAAAGATGCCAATAATCAACAGGATTTGTGGGGAAGATCGCGCCCCCACCAAAGAGATTGATGCCAAAGGATTATCACCGTCCCGGCATCGAAAAAGAGGTGGCCACGGGCCGAACAGAAAGCGGGAAGGCACCGGCCTCCCCGCGACACATCCGTCAGCTGCGTCCCTTTCGCAGGGAAATAAGCAGCTCCGCTTCCGCCTGGGGCAACTCACACTCGCTCATCACCTCGTCCAGATCGGCACCAAGCTCCACCATCTTGGCGGCGCGGCTGTAGAGGCGGCGCTCCGGATCCTGCAACGTCAGCTCCTGCTGGCTGTCGTGGATCTTCTGCATGGCCCCTTCTGCGGCTTGCAGACGCTGACCCATGCCGATGGCACCCGTGTGCAACTCCATCATCTGCTTGCGCAGACTCTCGAGCTGCCCCTGCAGCGCTTCCACCCTGGCCTCGGACTCTCGCTGGCGACGACGGTGCCCCAGGATCCCGTAAAGGGCCAGCACCAGTGCGAGCAAGGACAACCCCAAGGCTGCAAATTCAATCATCAAACCATCACCTTACCGTCACAGGGAGGCGGACAGGTGCCATCGCCCCCGTCCGCACGTTCCCGTCCCTGTTACAGGGAACCAATGTCTTCCCACTCTTCGTCGGAGAGCAGCTTGTTGAGATCCACCAGGATCAGCAGTTGGCCGTCACGGTTGCTGACGCCCTGGATGAACTTGGCACTCTCCTCGGTGCCCACCGCCGGGGCGGCATCGATCTCGGAGGAGCGCAGATAGACCACCTCGGCCACGCTGTCCACCATGATGCCGATCACCTGCTTCTCCGCCTCGATGATGACGATGCGGGAGTTCTCGCTCACGTCCCCGGCCGGCAAGCCGAAACGGGAGCGGGTATCGATGACGGTCACCACGTTGCCACGCAGGTTGATGATGCCCAGCACGTAGTCAGGTGCCCCCGGGACCGGAGCGATCTCGGTGTAGCGCAACACTTCCTGAACCTGCATCACGTTGATGCCATAGGTCTCGTTTTCCAACTGGAAGGTCACCCACTGCAGCACTTCGTCTTCGGCCAGATTCTGTGCAATATTGCGCTTCTCTGTCATCTTCTTGATCCTTGTATGAACCCGTCAACGGGTAAAATTAGCAATAAAACCATGGCGATGCCGATGTTGTCAGCGGCCTTCGATGTTCACGCCCCGGCCAAGCAGCAACAAGAGCTCCCTGACGTGCAGCAGGGCACACATCTTCTCCTTGACCATGCCGGCCAGCCAGGGGCGCTTGCCCTCCTGATGGCGCCACTTCACCTGGTCCCGGTGCAGCAGTTCTGTGCCCTTCAACTGGTGACAGGCCAATCCCCAGGGTGATTCTCCCAGCATAATCAGATATTTGTAATCGTCCATCTCCAGATGCTGGCCCGGCATGACCCACTGGGCCGTGTCCACCACGTTCATCTTCTGCTCGCGGGAGGTCATGATCCCCTTGTACCAGCCCGGCTGGCCGAAGAGAGAGGTCACCTCCCCCAGTTGATGGATGCCCCCCAACTCGGTCAGAGGCACCGCAAACGTCACCCCGGCCACGTCGAAGAAGAGCGCCTGAAACTCGTTGCCGGTATCCAGGTTCTCCCAGGTCGACGGTGCGGGCGCCGCGAGGGCGGGTGCGGGTTCTGCCACTGCGAGGGCGACGGGCTCGACCTCCTCCACCTCGGCTTCCACCACCGGCTCTGCCAGGGCGACCAGAGGCTCACTGTCAACTACCTCCGCCTCGAGCTGGAATGGCTCGACATGCACCTCTTCGTGGCTCAGGGCATCCATCTCGAACTGGACCTGTCCCACCTGGGCAAGCAGCTCGCTCAGCTGGGCCAGTCGGGTATCGGCTTCAAGATAGGGGGTGGCAGCCACCTCCGGCACGGCGACGGTCTGACGTTGCAACGCTGGGGCCGGTGCTTCGTCTTCGGGATCTTCCCGCAGCAGGGCATCGTCCAGCAGCAGGGAGTGGAAATAGTCGTCCATGGCCCGAACCTGGGTGGTCTCTCTCACGGCATCACCTCCTGGGTCCGTTGACGCTCCAGCGCGTCGAGATGGTTGAGCAGGGTCTCATAGGCATAGGTGCCCCGGCTGCCCGGTGCATAGATGGAGGGAGGAATGTGCACCAGACTGGCATCCCTGAATTTGGTGTCGATGGGAATGACCGCATTCCACACCGCCTCCCCATACTGCTCCTTGATGGACTGCAATGTCATCAGGGAGGCGCGGGTACGCTTGTCAAACATGGTCGGAATGATGGTGTAGCGGAACTTCTCCCGCTTGGAGCGCTGCATGATCTCGAAGGTTTTCATCATCCGCTCCAGCCCCTTGAGGGCCAGGAATTCGGTCTGCACCGGCACCAGGATGCGATCGCAGGCCGCCAGCGCGTTCACCATCATGACCCCCAGCACCGGCGGACAGTCGATGAGCACGTAGTCGAACTGATCCTGCACCCGCAGCAGAGCGCGCTTGAGCACCAGCCCCATCCCTTCCCGGTTGCCCATCACCCGATCCAGCGTGGCCAGGGTAATCGAGGCGGGCAGCAGGCTGATGTTCTCGAATCGGGTCTTGAGGGTCATCCGGTTGACCAGCTCGGCGCTGGGTTTGGCCGCCTGGAACAACTCGTACAGGGTGCCTTCCAACCTGTCCGAGTCGAAATCGAGATAGGAGGTCAGGGAGGCGTGGGGGTCGGTGTCGATCAGCAGTACCCGCTGGCCACGCTGGGCCAGAATGCCCGCCAGGGAGACGACCGTGGTGGTTTTACCGACTCCACCTTTCTGATTGGCAACCGTCCAAACAATCACTGTATCAATCCTGCCTTGTTGTTATGCGTATGCCCCCACCGGGCAGCGCGATCACCCTGATCTTTTCACTGTCGACACTCTGCGGTGCGTCCTGCACCGGTGCCACCGTCAGCGGTTTGACGGGGGCTGGCGGCACCCAGGCGAACCTGGATATGGCGACCACCACCTTGCGATTCTGTAATCGTCCCTGCTCGGTGCCATTGTCGACGAAGGGGGAAAACTCTCCGTACGCCTCGTAGGCGAGCCGACCGGGAGCCACCCCCTTGCCCACCAGGGCATTGAGCACTGCCTCGGCGCGGGCTGCTGACAATGTCCAGTTGGAGCGGAAAATTTCGTTGTTTATCGGTTGGTTATCCGTGTAGCCCCGCACCCTGACATAGTTATCGACCGGTTTGAGAATACCTGAAAGCGTATCGAGCACAGGGGCGGCATTGTTACCCAGAAAAGCGCTGCCACTGTTGAACAGGAGACCTGAACTCAGCTCCACCGTCAGCCAGTTTTCATCCTGCGCAAGCTTCACCACCCCCGCATCGACCAGGGCGCCCATGGACTCCTGGATCTGCATGTCGATCTGCGCAAGAGCCGTGCCATCTTGCGAGACGGGCGTGCCCGTGATGGGTGCCCGCGAGGGGGACGCAGAGGCCTGGCTCTCCAGCAGGCTGGGTGCGGCCGAGATCGGGTTGTCCAGCAAGGAATTGCCCCGCCCTTCCAGCAGGCCATCGCTGCGCGGCGCCTGGTTGAAGGCCTGGGTCATGCCCTCGATGACGGCGCGGTACTCCTCCTTGTTGACGATGGCAACGGAGTAGAGCACCACGAAAAGGGCGAAGATGAGCGTCATGTAATCGGCATAGGAGACCAGCCAGCGATCGAGATGCTCTCGCCCTTGCAGGTGCAAACGATAGCGCTTGCGCATGGCTACTCCCCTTTCAGATAAGCCCGTAACCGCCTTTCAACCTGCGGGCCGTTCTCCCCGTGGGCGATGGCCAGAAGCCCCTCCAGGGTCATCTCCTGATAGAGGCCGTAATGGTAGTGGAAGGCGCGCAGCCGATTCGCAATCGGCAGATAGAGCAAGTTGGCAAAGCCCACCCCGTAGATGGTGGCGACGAAGGCCACGGCAATGCCCGCCCCCAGGGTGCCTGGCTCCTCCAGATGAAACATGGCCTGGATGAGGCCAATCACGGCCCCGATGATGCCGATGGTGGGGCTGTACCCGCCCATGGACTCGAACACCCTGGCCGAGTGCTCGTTGCGCTCCTGCTCGATGTCGATGTCCGCCTCCAGCAGGCTGCGGATATCCTCGATGGAGACGCCATCCACAATCATGGAAAGCCCCTGGCGGGTGAAGGGATCGGGCTCGGCCTCGGCCTGGTTTTCCAGCGCCAGCAAGCCTTGCTGGCGGGCGAACTGGGCCCACGCCTTCAGGCGCTCGGCCTGCTCCGCAAGATCCAGCTGCGGCGGAAACAGCATCCAGGTTGCCTGCCTCAGGGCACTGAGCAGGTACCTGCGGGGAGTCTGCAAGATCACCGCCCCCCAGGTTCCCCCGACGACGATGACAAAGGCCGGGCCATCCAGCAGGGTCAGCAGGCTCCCGCCATGCCACCACTGGGCGATGGCGACGGCCCCCAGCGCCAGCACCAGGCCGAGCATGCCCATGGTCAGCGGCCCAACTCGACCAGAATGCGCTGGGCCACCCGATCCAGCGGCAGGGATTCGCTTGCTATGCCCGCCTTGGCAACGGCCTGGGGCATGCCATAGACCACGCAGGAGGCTTCATCCTGCGCCCAGATGGTCGCCCCCTGCTCCTTGAGCAGACGGGCACCGTCGCGGCCATCCGCGCCCATGCCGGTCAGGACGATGGCCAGCACCTTGTCGCCATAGGTCTTGGCGGCGGAGGCGAAGGTGATGTCCACGCAGGGTTTGTAGTTGACCTTGTCATTGCCATCGATGATGCGAAGACGGGCACCGGGCCCGCGCCCTTCCAGCAACATCTGCTTGCCACCGGGGGCAAGATAGGCCTGACCCGGCTTGAGCACGTCGCCATCCTGCGCCTCCTTGACCCCTATCTGGCACAGCCCGTTGAGGCGGGCGGCAAAGGCAGCGGTGAAGGTGGCCGGCATGTGCTGGATCAGCAGGATGGGATGAGGGAAATCTCCCGGCAGCTTGGTCAGCACGTTCTGCAGTGCCACCGGCCCGCCGGTGGAGGTACCGATGGCAACCAGCTGGTAACTCTTGCCACTGCGCTTGAACGCGGCGGGAGCCGCCGCTGCTCGCGCAGGCTCGTGCTGGCGTTCGGCCAAGGGGCGATTCATGGTCCCCGTGACGGCGGGCCGGACGGCAGGCTCGGGGGCGCGGGGCCGGGTCGCCATCAGGAAGCGCTTGCGGGCGATCTCCTTGACCCGCTGCTGCAGCAAGTTGACTGCTTCGTCCTTGTCCCGGGCGATGTCTTCAAACTTCTTGGGCAGAAAATCGAGGGCGCCCGCATCCAGCGCATCCAGTGTTGCCTTGGCTCCCTCGTGGGTCAGGGAAGAGAACATCAGGATGGGGGTCGGACACTTGGCCATGATCTCGCGCACGGCGCTGATGCCGTCGAGCACCGGCATTTCAATGTCCATGGTAATGACGTCGGGCCGCAACTGCTGCGCCTTGTCTACCGCCTCCCGCCCGTTCTGGGCCGTGTCGATCACCGTCATCAGGGGATCCTGATTGATGATTTCGCTGACCCGACGGCGGAAGAAACTCGAATCGTCGACCACTAATACCTTGACTGCCATTGTTATTCTTTTAACTCCTTGAGCCTGGCGCTCAGTGGCGACGGGCATAGGCCTTGAGCAGGCTGGGCACATCCAGAATGAGGGCGATGCCGCCGTCGCTGGTAATGGTGGCGCCGGCCATGCCGGGGGTACCTTGCAGCAGGTTGTCCAGGGGCTTTATCACCACCTCTTCCTGACCGATGAGGTTGTCTACCACGAAGCCCACCTGCTGGGTCCCTATCTGGACGATGACCACGTGGCCCTGGTCCTGGCGGGCCGTCTTGCCGGCACCGCGTACCAGCCACTTGTGCAGGTAGAACAGCGGAATCGCCTTGTCACGGACGATGATGGTGAGCTGGCCATCCACCACGTTGGCCTTTTTCAGATCCAGGTGGAAAATTTCATTCACGCAACCGAGGGGCAGGGCGAAGGTCTGCTGACCCACCTCCACCATCAGGGTCGGCAGAATGGCCAGGGTCAGGGGAACCTTGATCTCGAGACGGGTGCCCTTGCCCCAGGTGGAATCGATGTGTACCGAGCCATTGAGGCTGACGATGCTGGTCTTCACCACGTCCATGCCCACTCCACGGCCGGAGATGTCGGAGATCTCCGACTTGGTGGAGAAGCCGGGGGCGAAGATCAGGTTGTAGGCATCGTTGTCGCTCATGCGCGCCGCGCTGTCAGCATCGAGCACGCCACGGCTGATGGCGATGGACTTGAGCTTCTCCGGGTCCATCCCTGCGCCGTCATCCTCGATGCAGAGCAGAATGTGGTCCCCTTGCTGGGAGGCGCTCAGGGTGATGGTGCCCTGGCGGGGCTTGCCCGCCTTCTCGCGCACGTCCGGCATCTCGACGCCATGGTCGCAGGAGTTGCGCACCAGGTGAACCAGGGGGTCGGCCAGGGCCTCCACCAGGTTCTTGTCCAGATCCGTGTCCTCACCCACCATCACCAGCTCGATCTCCTTCTTGAGGGTACGAGCCAGATCGCGCACCACGCGCGGGAAGCGGCCGAATACTTTCTTGATAGGCTGCATGCGGGTCTTCATGACCGCGCCCTGCAGATCGGCGGTCACGACGTCGAGGTTCGCGACAGCCTTGGACATCTCTTCGTCATTGCTGGCGATGCCGAGGCTCACCAGGCGGTTTCTCACCAGCACCAGTTCGCCCACCATGTTCATGATGACGTCCAGGGTCTTGGTATCCACCCGCACCGTGGTATCGCTCTGTACCGCGCTGCTCTCGGCGGGAGCGGCCTGCTTGGCAGGGGCGGCCCTGGCTGGCGCTGGGGGCTCTACCGGCGCGGGTTTGGCGGCCACTGGCGCCTTGGGCGGCGTCACCGGGGCTGCGGGGGCAGCGGGTGCCGGGGCCTTGGGTTCGGGCGCAGGAGCAGGTGCCAGACTGTGCTGGGGCGCCTGGCCACGGCCGTGCAGTTCATCCAGCAGGCGCTCGAACTCATCGTCGTCGATGAGCTCGTCCACCTCTTTCTGGACCGACTGCAGGGGGGCCAGATCGGGGGCACCACCGTGCTGGCCCTGACCATGGAGCTGGTCGAGCAGAGCCTCGAATTCGTCGTCTGTGATGTCACCTGACCCGCTCAGCACGGGGGCGGCAGAGACCGTCGGCGCTTTGCCGACACCGTGCAGCTCATCGAGCAGGCGTTCAAATTCGTCGGCGGAGATCTCGTCGATGGAGCCACCGCCATTGACGGCGACAGGCGCCACCTCGGCGATGACCTCGGGTTCTGGTGCGGGTTCGGGCTCAGGCTCGGGTTCTGGCTGGGCCGCTACGCTGGCGGTACGCAGCTGCTCCTGCCCTTCCGGCTTGCACAGCTCGTGCAGATCGTGCAGCAGATCGGGAGAAGCGGGGCTTATCTCTTCGCGGTTCTGGACCTGGGCAAACATGACGTTGATGGCATCCAGCGCCTGCAAGATGACATCCATCAGCTCGGCACTGAGGGTCCGCTTGCCGTTGCGCAGCATGTCGAACAGGTTCTCGGCACCGTGACAGACATCCACCAGTTCGGTGAGGGAGAGGAAGCCCGCTCCCCCCTTGACGGTGTGGAAGCCGCGGAAGATGGCGTTCAACAGGTTCTTGTCATCGGGCCGCTTTTCCAAGTCGACCAGTTGTTCAGACAACTGTTCCAATATTTCTGATGCTTCGACCAAAAAGTCTTGCAGTATGTCTTCATCAACTTCGAAGGCCATGCGTCACTCCATTAGAATCCCAGGCTAGACAGCAGATCGTCCACATCATCTTGACCATTGACCACATCTGAGCGGGTCTGCGGGTTCATGATGGGGCCTTCCGCTTCGATGCCGCTCACTGGCAGGCTACGTGCCGAATTGTCGCTAACGCCCTCACCGAACATGGTCAGCATCTCTATCAACTTCGTTTCAACTTCCTGCACCAGTTTGATCACCTTGCGGATCATCTGACCGGTCAGGTCCTGGAAATCCTGAGCCATCAGAATTTCCGTCAGCAGTTGTCGTAACTTATCGGCATCCGTCTCAGAAGCCTTAATAAAATCATTCAGTTGATGGCACAGCGCCTTGAATTGACCCAGCTCGAGATCCCGGCTCATCAGGGCATTCCAGTTGGGCATGACCAGCTGAATGTTGTCGTTGAGTCGATCGGCGATGGGAAGGCTTGCCTCGACCGCATCCATGGTGCGATTGGCCGCCTTGTCCGTCATGTCGATGACATAGCTCAGACGCTCCCGGGCATCCGGGATCTCATGGGTGGCCAGGTCGGGGATCCTGGGATCCAGGCGAAAATCCTGCAATGAGTTGTGCAATTGGCGGGTCAGCTGCCCCACCTTGTCAAACAGGGCCGCCGCATTGGGGGCGCACACATCGGCGAGGATGGTATCGGCCTGTTCAAACTCTTCCCGCTCCAGGTGGGCAACCAGCATCCTTGCCTGGTCAAGCGAGATCATGGCACTCGTTTTGGCCTTCATCCCTGCCGCTCCTTAGCCGATACGTTCAAAGATTTTGTCGAGCTTCTCTTTGAGGGTGGCAGCGGTGAACGGCTTGACGATATAGCCATTGACCCCGGCCTGGGCGGCTTCGATGATCTGCTCGCGTTTGGCTTCGGCAGTGACCATCAGAACCGGCAGGTGCTTGAGCTTGTCGTCGAGGCGAATCGCCTTGAGCAGGTCGATGCCCTGCATGCCGGGCATGTTCCAGTCGGTGACCACGAACTGGAAGTCGCCATTTTTCAGCATCGGCAACGCCGTGTTGCCATCGTCTGCTTCATGGGTATTGTTGTATCCCAGGTCACGCAGCAAGTTCTTGATAATCCGGCGCATCGTTGAAAAGTCATCGACGATGAGGATTTTCATGTTCTTGTCCAAAGTTCCTCCTAAATAGCCGCCAAGACGGCTCACTTACATGATGCAGATCGCAGGTTTTATGGTGCGGATTATGCCTTAGAGTTGTGCTCCAGTGTAGCCAGTACAACCACTTATAAATTCCAATCTCGCAAACGGGCGCGCAGCCTGTGCATGGCCTGACTATGAATCTGGCTCACCCGAGACTCACTCACACTCAATACTTCACCGATCTCGCGCAGATTCAGCTCTTCATCGTAATAAAGGGACAGCACCAGCGCCTCCCGCTCCGGCAGGCGGGCGATGTGCTCCGCCAGGGCCCCCTGGAAGCGCTCGGCCGCCAGATCGTCGAATCCTCCCTGACCGTTGCCGTCATCGGGATGACCGATGACATCCTCGCTGACGCCCAGATCCTCGATGCCGATGATCTTGCCGCAGGAAACATCCTGCAGCATGGCATGGTACTCCCCGAGGGACACCCCCATATTGGCGGCCACCTCGGTGTCTCTGGCATCCCGGCCATGGGCCTGCTCCACGTTCTCGATCGCTTCTGCGATGGCACGGCTGTTGCGGTGCACCGAGCGGGGCACCCAGTCTCCGCGGCGGATCTCGTCGAGCATGGCACCACGGATGCGGATGCCGGCATAGGTTTCAAAGCTGGCGCCCTTGCTGCCGTCAAAGTTGCGGGAAGCTTCGAGCAGCCCAATCATACCTGCCTGGATCAGGTCATCCAGCAAGACACTGCTTGGCAGGCGAGCCAATAAATGCTGGGCAATCCGCTTGACCAGCGGAGCGTGTCGCTCGACCAGCACGTAGGAATCCTGATGACGCAAGTATGCTTGGGCTTTATTCACGGGAGTCTTCCTGTGTTATGACCGGCTTTTGCAACAAGTTTTCCAGGAAAAATTCGAGGTGGCCGCCCGGCTGATTCGGGATGGGCCAGCTCGCCGCCTTGTTCGCCAGGGCACGAAATGCCAGGGCGGCAGGGGATTTTGGAAACGCCTCAACTATCAGTTTCTGCTTGCGCACCGCGGCCCGCAGGTTGGTGTCGTAAGGCACGCAGGCCACCAGCTCCAGGGAGGTATCCAGGAAGCGGTCGGTGACCCGGGTCAGCTTGGCGAACAGCTCCTGTCCCTCGCGCAGGGAGCGGACCATGTTGGCCACCACCTTGAAGCGAAACACACCGTGATCCTTGGAGAGGATCTTGATGAGCGCGTAGGCATCCGTGATGGAGGTGGGTTCATCGCACACCACCACCATGATGTCCTGGGCGGCACGGGTGAAACTCAGCACCATGTCGGAAATCCCCGCCGCCGTGTCCACCAGCAACACGTCCACCTGGGTCTTCATCTCGCTGAAGGCGCGGATGAGCTCGGCATGTTGTACCGGAGAGAGCTCGACCATGGACTGAGTGCCCGAGGTGGCCGGCACTATCATCATGCCGTAGGGCCCCTCGACGATGATGTCGTCTATGGTGCACTCCCCGGCCAGCACATGGGAGAGGTTGCGATGCACCCTCAGCCCCAGCATGACGTCGACGTTGGCCAGACCAAGGTCGGCGTCCAGCACCAACACCCGCTTGCCCTGGGCGGCCATGGCTCCCGCCACGTTCAGGGTCACGTTGGTCTTGCCGACGCCCCCCTTGCCTCCGGACACGGCGATCACTTTCACTCGATTGTTTTGACGCATTTTGCGCAGACCACTCGCCTGATCCATATACATGTTACTCATAAAACTCCGAATCTTCGGATTCGCCAAAACCCGATCCCCAGAAATAGGGATCTTCTGCTTCCCGTTCCAGCGACCCCATGGCGGCACCGACCAGCAGCGCCGCATTGGCAACTTGAATATCTTCCGGCACCCGTTGCCCGTCGGTGATGTAACTGATGGGCAGGGCGTTTTGAATGCACACGTTGATCACTTCACCCAGATTCAGGCTCTCGTCGAGCTTGGTCAGAATGCAGCCGGAGAGCGGAATGCGCCGGAAGTGATCCACCGCCTCCTGCATCACACGTCGCTGGGAGGTGGCCGACATGACCAGATAACTGCGGATACGCACCTTGGCATTCTTCACCAGGGTGTCGAGCTGTTCGGTCAGGCGGATATCCCGCTGACCCACCCCGGCGGTGTCGATGAGCACCAGCCGGCGATGGCGGAACTGATAGAGGGCACTGGCCAACTCTTCGGCGTCCCGCACCTGGCGCACCGGGCAACCCATGATGCGACCATAGGTCTGCAACTGTTCGTGGGCCCCGATCCGGTAGTTGTCCGTGGTAATGAGCGCCACCTGCTCGGCGCCATACTTCATGGCAAAGCGGGCCGCCAGCTTGGCGATGGTGGTAGTCTTGCCCACCCCGGTCGGTCCGAGCAGGGCCACCGCCCCCCCCTGACGCAGGATCTCGTCCTCGCTGATCTTGAGCTGGGCCGTCAGCACCTCGGCCAGCTGGGCCATGGCCTGATGGATCGGCATGTCTTCGGGGATGAGGCCCGCCAGCTGATCGGCGAAGGCATCGTCGAACCCCATCTTCTTGAGTTCCTTGATGAGCAGGGCGCGCATGGGTTCGCGGCGCTCCACCTCCTGCCACATCAGGCCGGAGATCTGGTGCTCCAGCAACTTGCGGATGCTGGCCATCTCCTTGCGCATCCCCTCCATCTCCTGATCCCGCTGGGCGGACTGGGTCTGGCGCGGGGCGGCGGCAGGACGGGCCTTGGGCTTGGCGGGCTCGGGAGCGGCTCCCCACTGGCCCTGTTCGGCCAGGGTTCTGGGAGCACTGGCCGCGCCCGCCAGTCCGGCGGACTGGGTGCCGGCAGCGCCATTGGCGGGCCAGGAGGCCGAGGCTGGCTGACCGTTGCCCGCTCCGCTGCCAGACCATGATCCCGGGGCGGCATTGCCACCCGCCGGGTTGGCCGGATTGAGCTTCTGCTGGCGTGCCAGCAGGGCCGCCAGGGTATCGGCGTAGTATTCGTTCTGTTCCTTGGGTGGCGCCGACCTCGTCATCTGTTTGCCCGCAGACGAGATATTGACGCTCTCTTCATTCAACTGACGGCGAACCGGCGCGTCTTTGGGCCCCGGTACCTGGGATTGATAATCGACGGCCGCGACTATCTCCACCCCACCGGTGACCTTTTTGTTGGACATGATGACGGCATCGGGTCCGAGAGTCTCCTTGACCTCGGCCAGCGCCGTGCGCATGTCTTTGGCAAAAAACCGCTTAATCTTCACCCGTCATCTCCGCTAACTAGCCCTGTCCCACCGCACTGACGATGCGGATCTGCTTGTCGTCAGGCACTTCCTGATAGGACAGCACGCGTAATCCAGGAATGGCATTCTTGACAAATTTCGCCAGGGTATTGCGCAATATCCCCGATGTCAGAAGCACGGCCGGCTGGCCTTCCAGTTCTTGTCGTTGAGTGGCTTCCACCAGGGAGCGTTGCATCCGCTCCGCCAGTCCCGGTTCGATACCGGCGCCATCTCCCCCACCTGCTTGCAGGGATTGATGCAATATACGTTCCAGTTCTGGTGACAAGGTGATCACCGGCAGCTCGGGCTCGGGGCCGGCAATCTCCTGCACAATCAATCTGCGCAGGGCTATCCGGCAGGCTGCGGTCAGCACTTCCGGGTCCGGGCTGCGGGGCGCATATTCCACGAGGGTCTGCAGGATAGTGCGCATATCGCGAATTGGCACGCCTTCATTGAGCAAATTCTGCAATACCTTCACCAGGTTGCCCATGCTGATCACCTCGGGAACCAGTCCTTCCACCAGCTTGCTCTGATGCTTCCCTATCATGTCGAGCAGTTGTTGCACCTCGTCATGACCCAGCAGCAGCGCCGCATGGTTGGAGAGGATCTGGCTCAGGTGGGTAGCCACCACGGTGGCCGCATCGACCACGGTGTAGCCAAGGGTCTGGGCCTGGGAGACCTGCTCCTTGGCGACCCAGACCGCCTCCAGCCCGAACGCTGGGTCCTGGGTAGCGATACCGTGGATCTGGCCGAACACCTGCCCCGGGTTGATGGCCATCTCCTTGTCGTGATAGACGGTGGCTTCCCCCGTGCTCACGCCCATCAGGGTGATGCGGTACTGGTTGGGGGCAAGATCCAGGTTGTCGCGAATGTGGACGGCAGGCACCAGAAAGCCCAGCTCCTGGGAGAGCTTCTTGCGCACCCCCTTGATCCGGTTGAGCAGCTCGCCCCCCTGGTTCTTGTCCACCAGCGGGATCAGCTGATAACCCACCTCCAGGCCGATGATGTCCACCGGCATGACGTCGTCCCAGCTGAGATCCTTCTGCTCCACCGGGGCATCCCCCTGGGCCGGCATGAGTTCGCCGCTCGCCGCCTTCGCCTTGTTCTGCTTCTCGCGGCGCAGCAGCCACCAGGCGCCCGCCGCCGCCACCGCCCCCAGGCTCAGGAAAGCCAGGTGCGGCATGCCGGGTACGCTGCCCATCATCAGCAGGATGCCGGCGGAGATCACCAGCGCCTTGGGATTTTCGAACAGTTGGCCGAGTACCGCTGTCCCCATGTCCTGGTCGGTATTCTGACGGGTAACGATGATGGCCGCGGCAATGGAGAGCAGGAGCGAGGGGATCTGGGCCACCAGACCGTCACCGATGGCGAGCAGGGTATAGACCTGGGCCGCTTCGCCGAAGGTGAGCTGGTGCTGCATCATGCCGATGATGAAGCCGCCGATGATGTTGATGAAGAGGATCATGATGCCGGCGATGGCATCCCCCTTCACGAATTTGGAGGCACCGTCCATGGAGCCGTAGAAGTCCGCTTCCTGAGTCACGTCCTGACGGCGCTTCTTGGCCTCTTCCTGATTGATGAGACCGGCGTTCAGGTCCGCATCGATGGCCATCTGCTTGCCGGGCATGGCGTCAAGGGTGAAGCGGGCGCTCACCTCGGAGATCCGGCCCGCACCCTTGGTGACCACCACAAAGTTGATGATCACCAGGATCATGAAGACGATGATGCCCACGGCATAGTTGCCGCCGATCACCACGTTGCCGAACGCCTCGATCACATGGCCTGCCGCCGCGCTGCCATTGTGGCCTTCCAGCAACACCACCCGGGTGGAGGCAACGTTGAGGGCGAGCCGCAGCAGGGTGGCGATCAGCAAGACGGTGGGGAAGGCGGCAAATTCCAGGGGGCGGCGGGTATAGACCGCCACCAGCAGCACCACGATGGAGAGGGCGATGTTGAAGGAGAAGAGGATATCCAGCATCAGGGGCGGAATGGGGAGTACCACCATCCCCAGAGAGGCCAATACCAGCAGCGGCGTCCCTACCCCTCTGCTGAGCAGCCACTTGTACTCTTTGAAACGGCCCAGTCCCGCTTTGAATCCCATCGTGCTTCTCAATGATAAACTGCCAATGACGGATTAAAGCAAATATCAAGCCAAGGATTCAATGTATTGATCTATATGGTTTTTATTTTAACACTGTCAGAAGTCCGTCGTTGGCGTCACGGGAAATGGTGACAGGGGGAAGCTGCCTTCACCAAGCAGGCCAAAGGCCAGCCCAGGCCATGGGGCGAGGCGACGCGCCTCGACAAGGAGATAGCGGCCTTGTTTGCGACACAAGGGAGAGAACCCGGGATAAGGCTGCCACCACTGCGTTATTTGCGAAACTCGGGGGGAATGGGCAGATCCTTGGCGATGGGGGTCGGGCGCCGGCCGCGGCCACGGCGGAACTTCTTGAGCTGATAGACATAGGCCAGCACCTGGGCGACGGCGGCGAAGAGCCCCTCCGGGATCTCCTGGCCAATCTCGGTGGCGTGGTAAAGGGCCCGGGTGAGCGGCGGGGAGGACATGACGGGGATGTCGTATTCGCGCCCGATCTCCCGGATCTTCATCGCCACCTCGTCGACCCCCTTGGCCAGTACCTTGGGCGCCGCCCCCGGCTTGCCCGCATCGTATTTGAGCGCCACCGAGTAGTGGGTCGGGTTGGTGATGATCACATCGGCCTTGGGGACATCCCCCATCATGCGGCGCATGGCCATCTGCATCTGCAACTGGCGTATCCGCCCCTTGACCTCGGGCTTGCCTTCGCTGTCCTTGAACTCGTCCTTGATCTCCTGCTTGGTCATCTTGAGCTGGCGATTGTGGTTCCAGCTCTGGAACGGCACATCGATGGCGACAATGGGGATCAGGGCGCAGCAGAGGATGATCAGCATCCAGAGCAGCAGGTCCAGGGCATCGACGATGCCGCCGGGAAAGCCCTCAAGAGAGAGATTCAGCAGATGGTTGAACTGGCTCGACAGCATCCACCAGGCGAACAGACTAATAAACACCACTTTTGCGATGGATTTGACAAGTTCCACCAGTGATTGCACCCCGAACATCCTTTTGATGCCGCTCAGGGGGCTCAGCTTGCTCCACTTGGGCAACATGGCCTCGGAGGAGAAGTTCATCCCGCCGAGCAGGGTGTTGCCGACGAAGGCGGCGATGATCACCAGCATGAACAGCAGCCCCAGAGGCTGGATCAGCTCCCCCAGCAGGGCAGGCACCATGGCCCCCATGGCATTGGGGTCGAACGCCTGATCCCGGTCCAGGGTAAAGCCCATGGTGAGTACCTTGATCATGGCCCCTGCCAGACTCTCCTTGATCATCAGGAGGCCGAACACGGTCGCCAGCAGGACGCTGGCGGTACCCAGCTCCTTGGAACGTGCAATCTGCCCTTTTTCCCGGGCCTGTTGCAGTCGTTTGCCCGTGGGTTGTTCTGTGCGTTCCTGATCGGTATCAGCCATGCTGGCCTCCTGCCGGCATCAGCCGGCTGGCAGCCCGCCAGACTGGCGGCAAAAGGGTCGCAACCGGGAGGGCCTCAGTCATGCTGGCCCCCGAAGCACTGGACGTTGATGAGCTCGCAGCTGGTCTCCTGCACCCGCTCCCAGAGCGCGTCGAAGTGCCCCATGAAGCCACCGATGGTGAGCCAGAGGATGAACAGGCCCGACATCATGCTGACCGCAAAGCCGATGCTGAAGATGTTGAGCTGGGGGGCCGCACGGGTCATCACCCCGAACGCGAAGTTGATCAGCAGCAGGGCGATGATGGCCGAGAGCGCCATCACCAGAGAAGCCTGATACATAACCCCGAGAAAGCTCACCAGGCTGCGGATGGCAGGCAGGGTGAGCCCGCTGTCAGATACCGGCAGGGTTTCGAAACTCAGCACCACCATGCGCAGCATCAGCAGGTGGCCGTCCACCGCGAGAAACACCAGGGTCGCCAGCATCAGGTAGAACTGGCCCACCACGGGAGCCGACTGGCCGTTCATGGGATCCACCAGGGTGGCAAAGCCCAGGCTGGTCTGCATGGCGATGACCTGACCCGCCATCACGAAGGTCTCCAGCAGGAACTGGGTCATGAGGCCGAGCGCGATGCCGATGAGCAGTTGCTGCCCCAGCACCAGGAAGCTGCCGAGGGAGAAGAGCTCGATCTTCGGCATCGGGGGCAGCAGGGGGGCGATGATGAGGGTGATCGCCAGCGCCAGGCCGATACGGATATGGGCGGGGGCGAGCCGGCTGCCGAAGACCGCCATCACCATCAGGAGACTGCTCACCCGGGCCAGGGGCCAGAGGATGGAGGAGAGCCACTCCATAATGAGCGCCGTGGTGTAGGTCATGACAGCGGCACTCCCGGCAGGAACAGGCCAACGGGAGGACGCAGGCCCCGGTCTGCCTCGGCCAGAGCAAAAGAGTGGCCCTTGGCTGGCATCAGCCCACCACCTCGGGGATCTGGCTCACCATCAGCTGGAAGAAGTCCATCAGACTCTGCAATCCCCAGTGAGCCCCCGCTCCCAGGGCCAGCAGGGTGACCACCAGGCGGGGCAGGAAGCTCAAGGTCTGTTCGTTGATGGAGGTGGCGGCCTGGAAGATGGCGACCACCAACCCCACCATCAGGCTCGGCAGGATCACGGCGCACACCATGATGGTCACCAGCCAAAGCGCCTCGCGAAAGACGTCGACGAAGGTTTCAGGACTCATTGCTCGCTCCTTTTGATGGATTTGCCCAGGGTCGCATCCTCCCGGCCTCCTCCTTCGAGAGGAAGAGAGGCCTCGCGCCCTCCCCGAGTGAAGGGGAGAGCCGGGGGGAAGGTCTGCCCTCCCCTAACCACCCGAGCCCAGCCCGAAGCTGGTGGCCAGGGAGCCCAGAATGAGGTTCCAGCCATCCACCATGACGAACAGCATCAGCTTGAACGGCAGGGAGACCAGCATGGGGGAGAGCATCATCATCCCCATGGCCATCAGGATACTGGCGACCACCAGATCGATGACCAGGAAGGGCAGAAACAGCATGAAGCCTATCTGGAAGGCGGTCTTGAGCTCGCTGGTGACGAAGGCCGGGATCAGCACCCGCAGCGGCACGTCAGCAGGCTCGGCTACCTGCACGTTCGCTATCTCCATGAAAGTATTGAGATCCTTGACCCGGGTCTGGGCCAGCATGAACTGGTGAATGGGCAGCTCCGCCTTCTCCAGGGCCTCCTTGGCCCCGATGGTCTCGGCCAGATAGGGCTGCAACGCCTCGTTGTTGATGCGATCCAGCACCGGCGACATGATGAAAAACGACATGAAGAGGGCGATGCCGATCAGCACCTGGTTGGAGGGGCTCTGCTGCAGACCGATGGCCTGGCGCAGGATGCCGAGCACCACGATGATCCGGGTGAAGGAGGTCATCATGATCACCATGGCCGGCAGGAAGGAGAGCGCGGTCATCAACGCCAGCACCTGCAGGGTCAGGCTGTACTCCTGACTGCCATCCGCCATGGTCTTGACGGTGAGTGCCGACATGCCGTCCTGGGCCATCGCCAGGGGCGAGAGCACCAGGGAGAGCAGTGCCAGCCACCGGGTCCAGTTAACGTTTTTCATGCTTGCCCATCAGTTTGCCCAATTGCTCGGAGAACGCCTGGGGTTGGCTCTCGTCCAGCGGCTCCTCCAGGCGATAGAGGAAGTTGACCTGCTGCGGCGTCACCCCGACCAGCAGCTGCTGGCCGCCCACCTTGACCACCATCAGCTTCTCCTTGTAGCCAAGGGGCAGGGTGGCGATGACCTTCATCTGGCCCCCTCCCATCACCTGGGAAAGCTTGCTCTTCTTGAGCAGAAAGCCGAGCACCAGGATGAGGCCGATCACCATCAGGCTGGAGAGCAGCCAGGAGGTGAGGCTGGGGGGATTGGCCCCTACCCCCGGGTTGGCCAGGGCAGGCAGGGAAAACAGCCACAACGGGAGCACACGGATCATTTGAGCTTCTTGATCCTTTCAATCTGGCTGATGACGTCGGTAAGGCGGATACCGAACTTGTCGTTCACCACCACCACCTCGCCGTGGGCGATCAGGGTGCCGTTGACCAGCACGTCCAGGGGTTCACCCGCCACCCGATCCAGCTCCACCACCGAGCCCTGGTTCAGTTGCAGCAGGTTGCGAATGCTGATCTGGCTGCGGCCCACTTCCATGGCGATGGTCACCGGGATGTCCAGAATGGTGTCCAGCTTGCGCCGCTCTTCGGCGCTGATGGGGGCTTCGTCCTTCAACTCCTCCAGGGGGGCAGGCTTGGCTTCGGCCGTGACCTGCTCCTCCAGTGCGGCCGCCCAGGCGTCAGCCATCAAATCCTGCTCGTCATCGGTTCCGCTCATCTTCAATTCCTCAGTGTTGCAGCACCTCCCCGGGGGGAGGATCAATCAGGGTGTTTGTCAGAGATGCTTCGCTCGAGCTCTTCCAGCTCGGCTTCGCCATCAATGCGCACGCCCCCGCGGGTCACCAGATGCATCTCTGTCTTGACCCCGTCAGGGCGCTTGATTTTGTCGGTGATCTTGAGCGCCACGTTCTCCTTGGTGCGCCCCATCTTGGCGTGGAAGGTGGGCAAGTCCTCCACAAAGACCAGCAGGTTCTCCGGCATCTCCACCGGGATGATGTCCCCGGGTCTGAGCTCCATCAGCTCACGCAAGGAGAGCTCGGTCTCCAGCAGCTTGGCCTTGAGCTCCACCTTGACGTCCATGATCTCGTCGCGCAGGGCCTTGCTCCAGCGCACGTCGGTATCCCCCTTGTCGCTCTGCACCCCCGCATCCAGCAGTTCGCGGATGGGTTCCAGCATGGAGTAGGGCATGGCCACGTGGAAGTCGCCGCCACCGCCGTCCAGCTCGATGTGGAAGGAGCTCACCACGATCACCTCGGTGGGGCTGACGATGTTCGCCATGGCCGGGTTCACTTCGGAGTCGAGGTATTCAAAGCCCACGTCCATCACCGGCGCCCAGGCATCCTTGTAGTCCTCGAACACCAGCTTGAGCAGCATCTGGATGATGCGCCGCTCGGTGGGGGTGAATTCCCGCCCCTCGATCTTGGCGTGGTAGCGGCCATCACCGCCAAAGAAGTTCTCCACCAGGATGAAGACGAGCCGCGCCTCCATGGTGATGAGCGCCGTCCCCTTGAGGGGGCGGAAACGCACCATGTTCAGGCTGGTGGGCACGAACAGGGTGTGGACATATTCGCCGAACTTGAGCATCTGCACGCCGTTGATGGAGACCTCGGCGGTGCGCCGCATCATGTTGAACAGGCTGATGCGCATGTGGCGGGCAAACCGTTCGTTCACCAGCTCCAGGGTCGGCATGCGGCCGCGGACGATGCGGTCCTGGGAGGAGAAGTCGAACTGGGCGATACCGGGATCCCCGGCAGCTCCCAGCTCCTCCTCCTCGACATCGTCGACGCCGTGCAGCAGGGCATCAATCTCGTCCTGACTTAACAGATCGCTCACGCTTCACCTTTCATTGCATGACAAAGCCGGTAAACAGCACTTGTTCGATTACGGGAGAAGAGACCAGGTCGTTCAGCACCCGGCGGCACTCTTCCAGCGAATCCTGACGCAGCTTCTCCTTGCCCTCGAAGGTCATCAGCTGTTCGGCGGTCGCCGAGCTGAAGACCCGCAGCAAGGTGCCTTCGATCAGGGGAATGTTCTGTTTGGCCAGGGTTTCGTCGGCGGTGCCGCGCACCATCAGCTGGATCTTGATCTGCACCAGCCGATCCCGCTGGCCTCCCGCCACGTTGAACACAAAGGGACGGGGCATGCCCACATAGAGCGAGGGCTGGGGCGTGTTCGCCTCCGGCTTGGCCTCGCTCTTTTCGGCCGCGGGCTCATCCCCACCGGCGAGCATGAACCAGGCGCCGGCGCCACCCCCACCAAGGAGCACGACGGCCAGGGCGACTATCATGATCAGCTTCTTTTTCTTGCCTGCCGCCGGATCCTTCAGCGTCAGTTCATTATCGTCTGCCATCCCTTGTCCACCCTAGTCTCAAACTTGTTCGGTATCATAAACTTACTTAAGAATGCATCAAGCATAGAAATCGATTCCGGCATCGTTTGCCGATTCCACCAGCAGCGTGAGGTTGCGAGCGCTCCCCTCGGCCTCTCTGCCATCGCTGCCGCCGCCATTTCCCCCCTGTCGCCCCTGGTCACCGAAACCGGACTGACCCTGGGAGGATGAGTGCCCCTGCTGCTGGAAGGCTTGCTGCTGCGCCTGTTGTTGCACCACGGTCTGGCCGAGCTGGATCCCCTGCCCTGCCAGCATGTCGCGCAGGCGCGGCATGGCCTGCTCCAGCATCTCACGGGTCTGGCCATGCTGCACCACGAAGTGCACGCTGGCCTGGCTGGAGGCATCCATCTGGATTTGGATCTTCATCTTGCCAAGCCCCAGGGGGTCTAGCTGGATCTCCGCCTGTTGCAGCTTGTCCGCCAGCATCAGGTTCACCTTGTGGTGCAGCTGCTCGGGGGCCTCAGGGGTCGCCAGCTTGAGGTGGGGCAGGCTCTGGGGCTCCCGTCTGACGGTCGACTCGGCCAGCGGTCTGTTCTCGCCGACCTGGCTCTGTGCCTGATGCAAAGGCTGGCTCCCCTCGGCGGGTTCACTGCCCTTGACCTCCATCCCCGACTGTTTGCCCAGCTCATCGAGCCGGGACTTGTCCACCGCGGGCTTCACCGACACGGCAGCGCCGGCGGCCACCACGGGGGCGCTCTCCATCTGGTCCAGGCCCGCCGAGAGGGCCGTCAGGGGGGCCTGTGCCCCCTGGGATTCATGACGAGCCAGGATCTGCGGCGCCGCCTGGACTGGGGCCGGGTCCTCCGTCGTCACGGGCTGGCTGCTCCCTGCATTCACCGCAGGCTCGGCCCCTGCACGGGCTCCCTGCCCGCTCGCGGCCTCAGCCTGTCTGGCCTCACCGGCGACAGGGGCGTCCTTCTCTGCCCCGGCCGCCGTCGCGGGCGGAGCGGACTCCGGTGTGGCCGCAGGGGCAGGCCCCTGCGCCACCGTCCGGATCACGCCATCGCCATAGGCGCTGGCGGCACGGGAAGTGGTTGTCCTCTGTCCGGCCGACGCCAGGGGATCGGCCACCTGTGCCTCTTGCAATGAGTCAGCCCGGGTGACAGTGGGAGCCTGGGCGTTTTCTCCTGCCACCAGTTTGGCGAGCAGGGCGGCACGCTCCTGACCCGAGAGAGGGGGCTCACCCCCCTTGGCATCCGGCTCCGCTCCCTTGCCTGCCATGGGCTGGCGGGTCGCTCCGCCCTGGTCGGCCACGGCAATGTCATCGGCCAAGGGGGGCTCTTCGGCCCCCAGCGGCAGAGCACCCTGACCGCTCGGCACGGCGCTGGCGCCTTGGGCCGCACCGTGGATGGCTTTCGTTTTGTTCTCTTCATGCTGACGCTCTGGCGTCATCTGCGGCAGGGAGGCGCTCCCCTCTGCCGCCTCCACGCTCTCTGCCATCCCCACGTCCTTCGCCATTCCCTCTGCCATCCCAGGCGCTGCGGCGCCAGGCGGCAAGGGGTTGCCGTCCACAGGCACCGCCGCCTCACCGGCCATGGCGGGCGATGTCGGGGGCACCACCAGGCTCACATCCTGGCGCAGGGAGGCTTGCAACTGTTGCAGGAAGTCGTCGGGAGGCTGCTCGCCCTCGTCGTCCGCCCCCTTCGAGGAAGACGCGGACTCGGTGGCGGGCTCGTCAGACGCCAAAGATTTGGCAGCCGGGGCAAGCCCCTCCCGGGCGCCCTCGGCGGGCCCCTGGAGCGCTGGATTTCCCTGACTGGCTGGCGCCTTGCCCATCAGCTGGGCCATGGCCATGGCTTGCGAGAAGGCGGCCTTGCCCTCGCCTGACGGCTGCACGCCCCCTTCGCCCCCAACGGTGGGAGCCAGCAGGGTGGCGCTGCCATCGGCAGAAGGCGCCTGGGAGAGAGTGCTAATCAAGGGGGTCTGTATCATGCTGGGATCCCTGACGACGATTCGGTGACGGCCGCACGTGCGGTCATGGCTTGGCCCATCGGCCTCGCATGACCGGAAGAAAGCAAATTACAGGCCAGATTGGTGATAACGACGCAGGATGGCGTAGTCATCCAGCATCTTCTGCTCCTGGCGCTGGGCCTTCTGGCGCACCTTGTCCGCCTTCTTCTCCAGCAGCAGCTCGACCGCCTTGCGCCGCTGCTGGGCTTCGAGCCACTGGGTGCGGCACTCGGCCAGTGCCTCGCGCACCTGCAACACCCCTTGGTACTGCTGGGTCGCCGCGTTTTCGAGCTTGTTGATGAAGGCGTGATACTGGCTGTTCTGCTGGGGGCTGATCCCCTGCAGACCGCGCTCCGTCCACTGCTGGTGGTAGATCTGGCGGTACTGGTTGAGGGCGTTTTGCTGATCCATGAACAGCTTGAGATCCTGCTGGGCCTTGGCAAGCGCCATGGCGGCCTGCTGTTCGGCCTCCTCCAGCCGACTCGCCAGCAACGTCAATCCTTTACTCATAAGGGCTCTCCACCGGTCAACGCATCAGGGGCATGGCCACCAGTTGCAGGGATTGCAGGCCTTCATCGTAGTGAATGACCTCGCGCATTTTCTGCTGCAAGAACTGATCCAGATAGGGTTTCTGGATGATGGCCCGGTCGATGCGCGGATCCGATCCCTGGCTGTAGGCGCCGATGGTGATGAGATCCCGGTTCTGCTGGTAGAGGGAGTAGAACTGCTTGAAGGTGCGCGCCAGCTCCATGTGCTCCGGTGAGGTCACCATGGGCATGACCCGGCTGATGGATTTTTCGATGTCGATGGCCGGATAGTGGCCCGCATCCGCCAGCTCCCGCGCCAGCACGATGTGACCGTCAAGGATGGCCCGGGCCGCGTCGGCGATGGGATCCTGCAGATCGTCCCCCTCCGTCAGCACGGTGAAAAAGGCGGTGATGGAGCCCTGGCCGTCGCTGCCGTTGCCGGCCCGCTCCACCAGCGCCGGCAATTTGGCAAACACCGAGGGGGGATAGCCCTTGGTGGCCGGCGGCTCCCCCACCGCCAGTGCAATTTCCCGCTGGGCCTGGGCGTAGCGGGTGAGGGAGTCCATCAGCAGCAGCACGTTGAGCCCCTGCTCGCGGAAATACTCGGCGATGGCGAGCGCCGTCTCGCACCCCTTGAGGCGCATCAGCGGCGAGGCATCGGCAGGGGCGGCCACCACCACGGCGCGCTCGCGCCCCTCGGCGCCGAGGATCTCCTCGATGAACTCCTTCACCTCCCGGCCCCGCTCGCCGATGAGGCCCACCACGACGACATCCGCCACCGAGCCCCGGGTCATCATGCCAAGCAGCACGGATTTGCCGACACCGGAGCCGGCGAACAGCCCCATGCGCTGACCCCGGCCCACGGTGAGCACGGCATTGATGGCCCGTACCCCCACGTCCATGGGTTGATGGATGGGGCGACGGGCCAGGGGATTGATGCGGTGCTGGGCGAACTGCACCGTCTGGGACGAGAGGATGGGGCCGAGCCCGTCCAGGGGCTGGCCGATGCCGTCGATGACCCGGCCAAGCAGACTCATGCCCACCGGGATGCCGTGATCTTCGGTGACGGGCACCACCCGGGCGCCGGGAATGACTCCCTTGAGCTGCTCGCTCGGCATCAAGAACAGGCGATCCCCGGCAAACCCCACCACCTCGGCCTCCAGGGCCCCATCCTGGGTATCGATGCGGCACAGGGAGCCGATGGCGGCGCGGCAGCCAATGGCTTCCAGGGTCAACCCCACCACCCGGGTGAGCTTGCCTGCCACCGGCGGTATGGGGGCCTGCTCGCGAACCCGGTAGCCTTTAAGCCGATCAAGAAGGGGTGCCGTCATGTCGCCTCCGACGATGAGTGCCTGATGATGCCGTCAGCAGGGCGCTGCACGACGGGTTCGAACCGGGCCATGGCTCAGCTCGCGTTGTCACGCAGGAAATTGCGCAGCAGCTGATCGATGCGCCCGGAGAGGGTGAGATCGATGCTGGAAAGCTCGGTGGCCAGTTGCAGATCGCCGGGGGAGAAGGTGGGCTCGCTTTGCAGCCGCCAGTGGCGCCTGGCGCACTCCTCGGCGCCAAAGGCGGCCTCTACCCGGGTCACGTCCTCCGGGTGCAGCATCAGGGTGACCCCCTGCTCGGCGGCAGGGAGCAGGGCCAACCCCTGCTTGAGGGCCTCCAGCAGCAGCGTGGGGGAGGTTTGCGCCTCGTGGCGGATGAGGGCGCGGGCGAGCTGTTGCACCAGGGCGATGAGCTGCTGCTCCACCGCCTCGTCCATCTCGCCAAGGGGAGTGGCCAGGCGTGAGACCAGGGCTTGCCAGCGGGCTATCTCCAGCTCCACCTGCTCCCGCCCCATGGCGAGTCCCTCTTCCCTGCCCTGCTCCAGCCCGGCCTGGTGGCCCTGCTGCAAGCCTTCGAGCTTGCCCTCTTCCAGCCCCTTGGCAAAACCGGCCTCGCGCCCATCACGCATCCCCTCTTCCCAGGCGGCCTGACGAATCGCCTCCACCTCTTCGGCGGTGATGCTGGGGGCGGGTTCTTCGGGTTGTTCTTCCGGCAGGGCCGCATCGGCCTGCTCCTGACGATACCAGTCAGGAGCCAGCCCCAGGGCATTGGTTTCGACCTCGGCTTCGGTCTCCATCTCTGGCCAGCCCCAGGTCTCAATCTGCGCCGTGTCGGACTCGGGCCTCAGATAGCCGCGCAGTTTGCTGTTCTTGTCATTCATGTGCCGAAGAGACTCCTATCGAGGGCCGGGTACAGGGGCCGACATCATCGCACATTCCATGGCCCATGACTTAGAGGAACTCTTCGCCACCACCCGCCCCCAGCATGATCTCGCCCGCATCCGCCAGGCGGCGCGCGGTGGAGAGGATCTCCTTCTGGGCGGCCTCCACCTCGGAGACCCGGATCGGCCCCATGGCCTCGAGGTCGTCCGCCAGCATCTCGGCGGCCCGCTTGGACATGTTCTTGAATACTTTTTCCCGCATCTGGTCGTCCGACCCCTTGAGGGCCCGTTGCAGCAGATCCCCGGGCACTTCCCGCAACAGGGTCTGGATGCCCCGATCGTCCACGTCGATGAGGTTTTCGAACACGAACATCAGATCCTGGATCTGCTGGCTCATCTCCTCGTCCGACTCGCGGATGGAGTCCATCAGCTGCCCTTCGATGTTGGTATCCAGGTAGTTCATGATGTTGGCCGCCGCCTTCAGGCCACCCATCTTGGCCGCCTGGGCACCGGCCGCACCGGCGAACTGTTTCTCCATGATGTCGTTGAGCTCCTGCAGCGCCGCCGGTTGTACCTCTTCGAGGTTGGCGATGCGCATCACCAGATCCAGGCGCACCTGCTCCGGGAACTGGCTCAGGATCTCGGCGGACTGCTCCGGCTCCAGATAGGAGAGGACGATGGTCTGGATCTGCGGGTGCTCGTTCTGGATGATGCTGGCCACCTGGCGGGCATCCATCCACTTGAGGGAGTCGAGGCCACGGGCGCCTGAGCCCAGGATGATCTGATCCACCAGGTTGCTGGCCTTGTCCTCCCCGAGCGCCGCCACCAAGGCCTTGCGCACAAAGTCTTCACTGCCGATGCCGATATTGGTGTACTTCTGGATGTCGTCGATAAATTGACGATGCACCGCCGCCACCCGATCGTGGCTGAAATCCGACATGGAGGCCATGGACATGCCGAGCCGCTGTACCTGCTTGGGCTCGAGGTGGCGGAAGATCTGGGCCGCGTCCTCCTCGTTGAGGCTCAGCATCAGCACCGCCGCCATCTCCATGCCGCCCATCTGATCCAGGATCAGGCGCTGGCTTTCGGTGATGTCGTTGCCGGTGACCTGGCTTTTATTCTCTTCAGGCATCTTTGGTTACCCATTCTTTGATGACCTGGGCGGCCAGGTCAGGTTCGTTCGCTACCAGGGCGCGCACGGCCTTGAGCAGATCCTCGTCACGGTGCAGGTCAGGCAGCTTGAGCTGACCATCCCGCAGACCGAATACCGGTTCGGCCTCGGCCTGGGCGGCCAGCAGGCTCAGTTCGTCGTCGCCACCCAGCACGGTGTGGTTGTCGAAGTCCAGCTCCCCTTCCGGCTTGGCGTCCGGGTAGAGCAGGCGCTTGAGCATGGGCCGCACCACGGTAACGATGAGCACTATGATGACCAGCACGGAGGCGGCGATGCGCACCGCGCGCCAGAACCAGGGCTGCTCGTAGAGAGGGATGTCGGCCACGGTCTCGAGTTCCGGGCGGTTGAACGGAATGGCGACCACCTCCAGGGTATCCCCCCGGGTCACGTCAAAGCCCAGACCGCCGCTCAGCAGACGGCGCAGGGTATCGAGTTCGGCCTGGCTGCGGGCTTCCCGGGTCACGGCACCGTCGGCGCCGGGGATGGCCTTGTAATCCACCGCCACCGACACCGTCATGCGGCGAATGCCGCCCTGCTGGCGCCGAATGTGGCTGACGGTGGTGTCCAGTTCGAAGTTGCGGGTCGCTTCCTTGCGGGAACGGCCGGAAGAGGCGGTTCCTTCTGCGCCGGCAGCCTGCTCGGGAATGTTGGACGCGGCGGGCGGCTGGTTGGAGAGGGCGCCGGGCACCCCGCCGTTGCTGCCGCTGGCGCTGTTCTCTTCCATGGTCATTTCGGAGCGCACCGCCGGCAGGTCCGGGTTGTAGGTCTTGCGGGTCTGCTCCTGCTGGGAGAAGTCAAGGGAGAGATCCACCTCCGCCGTATAGTTGTCGGCCCCCAGCACCGGGATCAGGATGGCGTCAATTTTTTGTTTGTATTCGAGCTCCTGCTTCTGCTGCATCGCAAACTCCTTGCGGGTCTGGGCAGAGAGGGGATCCTGGGAGCCGGAGTTGAGCAGGCGACCGTTCTGGTCGGTCACGGTGACGCGGGTCGGCTCCAGACCGTGAACGGCGGAGGCGACCATGTCGACGATGGAGTCCACCTCACCCTGGCCCAGGGCGTTGCCCTTGAGGCTCAGGACCACGGTGGCGCTGGGCTTGCGTTCGTTGCGGGCAAACACGTTGTCTTTCGGGATGGCCAGCAGCACCTGGGCCTTGGCGACGTTCTGGAACTGCTCGATGGCGCTCGCTAGCTGACGCTCGCGGCTCAGTTTCAGGCGCTCGCTCTCCATGCGCTGGCTGACGCCGAAGCTGGAGTCCTTGAGCAGGATGGCTTCGCCGTCGTTGCTGGCGTCGCTGTTGTTGGCCAGACCGGCGCGGGTCAGGCGCAACCGGATGTCCGCATAGTTTTCGGCACTGACCAGCACGCTCTTGCCATCCACCTGATAGGGGATCTTCTGCTGATCCAGGTAATCCAGGGTGGAGACCAGCTCCTGGGTGGTGAAGGTGCCGAGGGGACGCATCTCCGGCTCCTTGCCCCACAAGAGGATGAAGACGGCGATGGCCAGACAGATGGTCAGCCCCAGGATCAGGGTGATCTGGCGCAACACATCGGTGTTGGACAGGAAGCCCAGCGCCGAGCTCTTCTGCTCGTGCTCGTCGAGGGCGGCCGCCCCCTCGTTGTTGATCAGCAGATCGCCGTTTTGATCAGTTGCCACGGTTTATGTCCTTGTTGCTGACATCTTCATGATGCTCGGTCGTCATGGGCCCGAGTTACACCGGCATGTTCATGATGGTCTTGTAGGCATCGACCATCTTGTTGCGCACCTGCACCGTCGCCTCGAAGGCGATGGAGGATTTCTGACCGGCGATCATCACCTGGGAGAGATCCACCGACTTGTCGCCGAGATCGAAGCGGGTACGCAGATCGTTGGCGGTGCCCTGCAACTCGTTGACGTTGTCCAGGGCCTGTTGCAGCATCTGGCCGAAATCCGAGCTGACCGGACGACCGGGCTGGGTCAACGGCGTGGCACCGGCTTCCACCTTGAGGGCCTGCATCTCTTGCATCAGGCTGCTTGCGCTAATTTCCATCTTCCCTTCCCAGACAAATCATTGACACTGACTGGCTTGAAGCAATAAAGGTGCCAACCAGAGCGAGATCTCGAGATCAGGGATAAAAGTGGGGCGCGATCAGGCCGGCGGGCACCGGCCATCCGGGGATCAGGTCGCAGATCCG
The DNA here is from genome assembly GCF_040907855.1 of Aeromonas sp. s4. Lineage (NCBI taxonomy): Bacteria > Pseudomonadati > Pseudomonadota > Gammaproteobacteria > Aeromonadales > Aeromonadaceae > Aeromonas > Aeromonas sp. s4. Next base: position 61,791 of record NZ_JBFOCP010000044.1, read on the forward strand.
GGGGGATCGCCCAGCAGCAGCCGCAGGTAGATGCTCTGCTTGTCCCACTCCCGGCGGTGGGCAACCATCCGATCCTGTTCGGCCTCATGGGTCATCTTGCTCTCCTGGTCGCCGGACTCTGTGCGGCGCCCATGAAAAAGAGGGCCCAAGGCCCTCTTTTTACTGCAAGTCCCGACAAGTAAACAGAGTGCACCTCGATCTCCTCCAAGAAAAAACGAGTCAGATCGGCAGGGATCACTTGTTCAGGTCATCATCCAGCCAGTACTTGGAGCCCGAGATGTTGGCGTCAAGCAACAGTCCCTTCTCGCCAATCTGATAGATGGCCATGCCCCCATTGTATTTGGCGGTGAGCTCGGCGCTCTCCTTGCCCGCCACGGCGCCCACCTCGGAGGTGGCTTCCCACCCCTTGCTGACGAAGGCATCGAACCTCGCCTTGTCTTCGAACAGGATCACCTGCTGGTAGAACTTGCCGCCGATCCCGGCCGCAAGACCGGCACCGAACATCTTCATGTAGGTGTGCTTGCCACTGGTGCGATTGACGGCGACCCCGGCCCCCTGATTGGTGTGGATCATCAGGGAGAACTTGCGCGAGTCGAACACCGCATAGCCATAAGCCTTGTCAAACAGCAACTTGGCCGAGGGCTGCTCGTTGAACAGCCGCACCAGGGCGGTATCGGCCATGGTATCGAGGGCGGTTCTCGCCTCCTCCGGGGTCTTGGGCTCGAGCATGGTGTCGAGCTTCTTGTCGGCGGCGGTCAGCCACTCCTTGCCGGTGGCCGCACTCTCTGCCGTCCAGGCCCCCGCCTTGTTGTAGGCCTCGGCCCCCCAGCTGGACACCGACTCCCAGGTCTCTTTGGAAAAATCGGTGATCCCCTTCCACGCCTCCTTGCTGGTATCGCTCACCGCGGTACCGAGTTCGGAGGCGGCCTCCTTCAGCTTTGCCCAGTCGGCCAGACCGGGGGTTGAGGCCAGCGCCAGTGCCGTGGCTATCACCAGGAATCGAATCTTCATTGTTTCCACCCTCTGTGATGAGTCGAAGGTCACAGTAGCAGATCTGGCGCCTGCCCGTTAAGGGCATCCCCCCGGCGCGGGTCAGACGCTGACGCGCAGGGGCTCAACGAAGCCGTTTACCCTGGCCGTCCACCACCTGCTCGCCATCCTCCTTGGCAAAGGCCCCTTGCTGCGGGTCGGGCAGGATATCGAGCACCACCTCCGACGGGCGGCACAACCGGGTGCCGAGGGGGGTGACCACGATGGGCCGGTTGATGAGGATGGGGTCGGCCAGCATGGCATCGATCAGTTCGTCATCGCTGAAGCGATCTTCTGCCAGCCCCAGCGCCTCGTAGGGGGGCACGTTCTTTCGCAGCAGATCGCGCACCGGCATGCCCATGGCGGCGATCAGGGCCACCAGCTCGTCGCGGGAGGGGGGCGTCTCCAGATAGTGGATGATGGTGGGCTCCACGCCGCTGCTGCGAATCAGCGCGAGGGTGTTGCGGGAGGTGCCGCACTCTGGATTGTGATAGATAGTGATTGCACTCATTTGCCTGTCTCTCATGACTCAAGTGAATAGAAATGGGTTAGTGGCCATCCGTTAGCGCCTTAGTCCCGCCTCGTACCAGGGTTTGCTGGCGTTGACCACGCGCACCACCAGCAGCATGACCGGCACCTCGATGAGCACCCCGACCACGGTGGCGAGCGCCGCGCCCGAATGAAAGCCGAACAGGCTGATGGCGGCGGCCACCGCCAGCTCGAAGAAGTTGGAGGCCCCGATCAGGGCGGAAGGGCAGGCCACCGAGTGCTTCTCCCCCACCTTGCGGTTGAGCCAGTAGGCGAGCCCGGAGTTGAACAGCACCTGGATCAGGATGGGCACCGCCAGGAGGGCGATGACCAGCGGCTGCTCGATGATGGCGTTGCCCTGGAAGGCGAACAGCAGCACCAAGGTGAGCAGCAGGGCCGCCACCGACCAGGGCTGGATGCGGGTCATGACGCCGTCAAAATGGGCCTGCCCCTTTCTCAGCAAGGCCTTGCGCAGCAGCTGGGCGAGGATGACAGGGATGACGATGTAGAGCCCCACCGAGGTGAGCAGGGTATCCCAGGGCACGACTATGCTGGAGACACCGAGCAGCAGCGCCACCAGCGGAGCAAAGGCAAACACCATGATGAGGTCGTTCACCGCCACCTGCGACAGGGTGAAGTAGGGATCGCCGTTGGTGAGGCGACTCCAGACAAACACCATGGCGGTGCAGGGGGCCGCCGCCAGCAGGATGAGACCCGCCACGTAGCTGTCCAGCTGATCCGCCGGCAGCCAGTCGGCAAACAGCACTCGGATGAAGAGCCAGCCGAGGAAGGCCATGGAGAAGGGCTTGACCAGCCAGTTGATGAAGAGGGTGACCCCAATACCCTTCATGTGGCCCTTCACCTGATGCAGGGCACCAAAATCTATCTTGAGCAGCATGGGGATGATCATCACCCAGATAAGCAGCCCCACCGGCAGGTTGACCCTGGCCACCTCCATGGCGCCGATGGCCTTGAAGAGCTCCGGCAGGCCCTGCCCGAGGCCAATGCCCACCAGGATGCAGAGGGCGACCCAGGCGGTCAGATAACGTTCAAAAAAGCCGATGGCAGGGGCTGCCTTGGCCTCACAGATTGCAGACATGATGACTCCCGGTGCGATCCACGCTCGCACCCCAGGTTGAATAGATGAATGGCACGGCACATGGGCATCGACAGCCCTGGCCCGTTACGACTCGCCGCAGCAGGGCGACGACCCCTCGGCGCGGGAGGCGCTACCGGGCCCGGCGGGCAGCAGGCCGCACGCCTCGGGATGACCGGCGCAGCACTCCTCGGTGAGGTAGGCGATCACCCCCAGCATCAGGGGGATGTTGGCGCGATAGCGCAGAAAGCGCCCCTCCTGCTCCACCGACAGCAACCCGGCGTTGAGCATCCCCTTGAGGTGAAACGAGAGGGTATTGGGGGCGATGTCGAGCTCGCCGGCCAGCTCCCCCGCGACCCGCCCCTCCAGCCCGGCCTTGACCAGCAGCCGCCACACCTCGAGCCGGATGCCGGAAGCCAGCGATTCAAAGACCTTGGTGGCCGTCTCTTTGTTCATGGGTCTCCCCCCTTGGATGCTTCATTTCAACTATACAAGAATTATTGAAATGATCAAAGCGTCACCACCGAGCCGACATCGCGACGGGACGGGCCGCCAGAGGCGCCGCCCCGGCCATATCGTGCCCGCCAGCGGCCTCATGCCAGTCATACGGCTAATATCTGGCCTCTCTTTATAAGGCACTCTTATGACCGTACCCTGGACAATCCTCCCGTTGGCCGCCCCGCCCACCGCGGCGCCCTGCCCCGCCGCAAAGCCGCAATGCCGCAGAGCCCCCCCCCGGCGCCGGATGCACCTCAAGGCGATGAAACAAGAGAGGGCCCCAGGGCCCCGCCATCAGATGACGGGGCCTGGGGAATCCGGGAGAAGCCGGGGAGGAGAGAGAGGCGCAATCAGGTGATCACGGGATCCCGATATTGCCGATGGATGGCACAAAACGCCTCCCGGCTTTGCAGCGCCGCCGCGACGCAGACAGGGTCGAACTGGCTGCCGGCATGGGTCTTGAGGTACTCGAAGGCCGTTTCGAGGGGCCAGGCCTGCTTGTAGGGGCGCTCGCTGGTGAGGGCGTCAAACACATCCGCCACCGCGACGATGCGGGCCTCCAGGGGGATCGCCTCCCCCGCCAGTCCTTCCGGGTAGCCCTGACCGTCGAAACGCTCGTGGTGGTAGGCGATGATGTTCTTGAGCATGTCGGTGTGATGGATGCCGTCGAGGCCGAACTCTCGGATCATCAGGGCGATCATCTCCCTCCCCTTGAAGGGGTGGGTCTTCATCACCCCGTACTCCTCGGCCGTGAGCTTGCCCGGCTTGAGCAGGATGGCGTCGGGCACCGCAATCTTGCCGATATCGTGCAGCTCGGAAAAAAGGTGAATGAACTCCACCTCCTCGTCACTCAAGGGGTAATGGGCCGCCACCTCCCGGGCGATGAGCCGCGAATAGGCCGACATGCGGTGCAGGTGATTGGCGGTCTCCTCGTCCCGGTAGCGGCTGAACTCCCGCACCGTGGTCAGGGCCCCGTTCAGGGTCTGGATGGAGAAGAACTCCACCGCGATGATGGCCGCCAGGATCTGGGCATAGGCCGCCAGCTCACCGCAAATGGCGCCATCGAAGTAACCGGGCTCTTTGGCATCGCAAAACAGAAAGCCGAACAAGCGACTGTTGAGCAGCAGCGGCTCGGTATAGCTCGACGCGTACCCGGCCGCCAGCACTTTGCGGCTGTGCTCGGAGGGGGAGCCCAGCAGGGAATCCAGGGTGTCGAGCACCCTGGGCTGCTGGTGCTCGGCCAGGTAGCGCAGGGAAGGCACCTCGCTCAGCCTGACCTCGTACTGCAACAGCGGCGAGCCCCCGTCCGTGCTGTGGGCAAAGGTCTTGAGCTGGTCCGTCTGCGGGTCGTAGATGGCGATCGCCACCCGGCTCAACTTGTCAAACCGCTGCCTGAGGGTGGCGTGCACGTTCTGCACTTTCTCACCAAATGAACTCTCCATCCCGCACATCCTTCTGATAGGCCTGTTGGGAGTATAGTGACACCCGTTTTGCCCCTCCTGCCAAATGGTGACGGCGCACAGGGATCGTGATCCCGCCCGCACCGGCGACGGCCCCCTCCCTGCCCGTGGTCATGTCACGCCGCCCCACCCCGCTTCCCCGGGCAAAGAGATTGTTCGCTTCCGACGTGTCGGCTGTATAGTTTTTGGTTAGCCATTCCGGTAAAATCCGCGCCCTTGAATAAGAGCCACCTAAGAGTGATTGAGCGATGTCCAACACAAAACAGGCCCCCAAAGTAGGATTCGTCTCCTTGGGTTGCCCCAAAAACCTGGTCGATTCCGAACGCATCCTGACCCAGCTGCGTACCGAAGGGTACGACGTGGTGCCCAGCTATGACGATGCGGAGCTGGTGGTGGTCAACACCTGCGGCTTCATCGACAGCGCGGTGCAGGAGTCCCTGGAAGCTATCGGTGAAGCCCTGGCCGAGAACGGCAAGGTGATCGTCACCGGCTGCCTGGGTGCCAAAGAGAACCAGATCCGCGAGATCCACCCCAAGGTGCTCGAAATAACCGGTCCCCACGCCTATGAAGAGGTGCTGGGCCACGTCCACAAATACGTGGAAAAACCCACCCACAACCCCTTCACCAGCCTGGTGCCGGCCCACGGCGTCAAGCTGACCCCGCGCCACTACGCCTATCTCAAGATTTCCGAAGGCTGCAACCACCGCTGCACCTTCTGCATCATCCCCTCCATGCGCGGGGATCTGGTGAGCCGCCCCATCGGCGAAGTGCTGGCCGAAGCCAAGCGCCTGAAAGAGGCTGGCGTGAAGGAGATCCTGGTGATCTCCCAGGACACCTCCGCCTACGGCGTGGACGTCAAGCACCGCACCGGTTTCTACGACGGCATGCCGGTCAAGACCAGCATGGTGGCCCTGTGCGAAGAGCTGGCCAAGCTCGGTATGTGGGTGCGCCTGCACTACGTCTACCCGTACCCGCACGTGGATGACGTCATCCCCCTGATGCGCGACGGCAAAATCCTCCCCTACCTCGACATCCCGCTGCAGCACGCCAGCCCGCGCATCCTCAAATTGATGAAGCGCCCCGGCTCCGTCGAGCGCACCCTGGAGCGGATCCAGAAGTGGCGCGAGATCTGCCCCGAGATCACCCTGCGCTCCACCTTCATCGTCGGCTTCCCCGGCGAGACCGAGGAAGAGTTCCAGATGCTGCTGGACTTCATCGACAAGGCGGAACTGGACAGGGTTGGCTGCTTCAAATACAGCCCGGTCGAGGGGGCCAAGGCCAACGAGCTGCCGGATCCGGTGCCGGCCGAGGTGCAGGAAGAACGCTTCCAGCGCTTCATGGAGCTGCAACAGCAGGTCTCCATCCGCAAGCTGGCCCGTAAAATGGGCAAAGAGATGCTGGTGCTGATCGACGAGGTGGACGAAGAGGGTGCCACCGGCCGCTCCGCCGCCGATGCCCCCGAGATCGACGGCCTGGTCTACCTGAACGGTGAAACCGGCCTCAAGCCCGGCGACATGGTCAAGGTCCGCATCGACGAAGCGGACGAGTACGACCTGTGGGCCAGCCTGGTGGAATAATCACGCCACTCCCCCTCAAAGCCAGTCGGTCTCACCGACTGGCTTTTTTAATGTCCGCCGCCCGTCAGGCTCTTGCATGCCCCCCTGTCATCCCCTGTCCCGCCCCTCGTCATCGATCTCCCTCCCCTTGCTCTTTTCGCACGCGCCCGTGAACCAGCGCACACTTCTCTCCTGCCACATGAGTCGCTTGTTTCCTGCGCAAAAATAAGCCGTGTCAACGGGGAAAAAACGAGCACGATCCAGCTCACATTATCGTTGTCACAGGGAGTGGCAAGGTGACTTTTTACTTTGTGAGAATTAATGCAACTTTATAATTTAAAAGGATTTAAAATGCATTTTGACGATAATGACGTGCGCCGTGCAATTTTTACGATATCGACGAAATGAAGAGTTGTTGTTTTCCTGTTAATTCTGCTTTTCTAAGGGCGTTGGACGACACAACTACAAGGGTGCAAAACCTGACCAACAGCGAGGGCCGGTATCCAAGCATGCGATGTCGGTGCTCCATTCCAAAACCATGGAAGACCAATAAGAAAGGAAAAAATATGCTTGCCAAAGTATCCAAAATCGCGACCTCAGTCATGCTGGGAACTCTGCTTGCCGGTGCCACCGGTACAGCCATGGCCGCCGACAACAAGACGGTGCTGACCCTGGTTGCCCAGCAGGAAACCGCATGGGTCAAGAACTTCAACCCCTTCCTGCAAGCGGGTCTGCTCCACACCACCCGTCACTTCATCTATGAGCCGCTGGTGATCTTCAACGATATGCAGGGTGGTAAACCCGTCTATCGTCTGGCTACCCACTACGCCTTCAGCGATGATCTGAAATCCGTCACCTTCGACCTGCGCGAAGGGGTCAAGTGGTCCGATGGTGAAGCCTTCACCGCCGACGACATCCTCTTCTCCTTCAACCTGGTCAAGGCCAACAAGGCGCTGGACGAGCGCTCCATCTGGACTCAGATCAAGGGTGTCGAGAAGCTGGGTGACCACAAGGTCAAATTCGACCTGGCCGAGATCAACACCAACGTGGTGAACGACCTGGTGCTGGTGCCCATCGTGCCGGAGCATCAGTGGAAGTCGGTGAAAGACCCGGTGGCCTTCACCAACGACAAGCCGGTCGGGACCGGTCCCTTCACCGAAGTGGACAACTTCTCCGCCCAGCTCTACACCCAGTGCCGCAACCCGCACTACTGGGACAACGCCAGCCTCTCCATCGACTGCCTGCGCATGCCGCAGATGGCCACCAACGACCAGGTTCTGGCCGCCGTGATGAAGGGTGACGTGGACTGGTTCGGCTCCTTCGTGCCGGACATCGAGCGCCTCTACGTCGGCAACGATCCGAAGAACAACAAGTACTGGTTCCCCGCCTCCGGCACAGTGGCGTTCAACGTCAACTTCCAGAGCAAGAACCCGGGCAACCACGAGGCCTTCAACGACATCAACTTCCGCCGCGCCTTCTCCATGGCCATGGACCGCCAGTCCATGGTGGACATCGCGGGCTACGGCTACCCCACCGTCAACGAGTACCCGTCAGGGCTTGGCAAGGCATTCGCTTCCTGGGACAACCCGGACGTCGAGAAGAAGTACGGCAAGTACAACAAGTTCGACCTGGAAGGGGCCAAGGCCCTGCTGAAACAGGCGGGCTACAAGGACTGTGACGGCGACAAGTTCCTCGACACCCCGAGCTGCAAGAAGATCGAGTTCAAGGTGCTGGTACCGAACGGCTGGACCGACTGGGTCAACACCGTCCAGATCGGGGTCGAAGGCCTGCAGGCCCTGGGCCTGAACGCCAAGACCGCCACCCCGGAAGCCACCGTCTGGACCGAGTCCCTGATCACCGGTGACTTCGACGTCGCCCTGCAGGGTTACTTTGCCGGTGCCAACCCGCACAAGTACTTCGAGACCGCCTTCCACTCCCGCAACATGGGTGAGCGCGGCAACCGCTTCGCGGCGCCCCGCTACAAGGATCCCGAGCTCGACAAGCTGATCGACGACTTCACCCAGACCGCCGATGCGGCCAAGCAGAAGGAGATCATGTTCGCCATCCAGGAGCGTGTCGGGGCCAACCAGACCATCATCCCGGTGTTCAACAACCCGACCTGGTACGAATACAGCACCAAGCGCTTCAATGGCTGGTTCAGTGCCGACAACCCGGTCGCCAAGCCGCAGGTTCACCCGGACACCCCGGAGCGTCTGCTGCACGTGCTGTCACTCAAGCCAAACAGCTAATCACCCCGGCCCCCTGCGGGGGGCCCTCTTCCCCGCCATGTCTTCCATCCCCCGTCGTTGCCGGGGTTGGGGGAGCTTTGCCCGGCGCGGGGCAGGCTTGCAGTAAAAGGTATCACCATGGGATTTATACTTAGACGCTTCTCCTTCTATCTGGTCGCCTTCCTGGTGGCCGCCACCATCAACTTCCTGCTACCCAGAGCCATGCCGGGGGACCCCGTCTCCGTCATGTTTGCCCGGGCCGGCGCCATGATGGAACCCGCCGCGCTGGAAGCCCTCAAAGCCACCTTCGGTTTCGTGGACGGCCCCATCGGCACCCAGTTTCTCACCTATGTGAAGAGCGTCTTCACCTGGGATCTCGGCACCTCGGTGCGCTACTACCCCCAACCGGTTGCCGACGTCCTCGGCCGCGCCATCGGCTGGACCCTGTTCCTGGTGGGCACCTCCACCATTCTGAGCTTCTCCATCGGCTCCATCGTCGGCATCTTCGCCGCCTGGTACCGGGGCGGACGCATGGACAGCATCCTCTCCCCGCTCACCCTGGTGATGCAGGCCATCCCCCCCGTGGTGGTCTCCCTGCTCGCCCTCTTCCTGTTCGGAGTGAGCCTCGGCTGGCTGCCCATCGGCTACGCCTACAGCCCCGAGATCCCCGCCGATTTTGGCTGGGAGCACATCAAGAGCATCCTGCTGCACGCCATCATGCCGGTGGGCACCCTGGCCGCCGTGCAGGTAGGAGGCTTTCTCATCACCATGCGCAACAACATGATCAATCTCCTGGGCGAGGACTACATCACCATGGCCAAGGCCAAGGGGCTCTCCAGCAACCGGGTGATCTTCAACTACGGCGCGCGCAACGCCGTGCTGCCCAGCGTCACCGCCCTCTCCATGGCGCTCGGTTTCGTCATCGGCGGATCCCTCATCACCGAGGTGATCTTCAACTACCCCGGCCTGGGATTGACCCTCTATCAGGGCATCCTGGCCCGTGACTACCCCCTCATCCAGGGGCAACTGCTCATCATGACCATCACCATGCTCAGCTTCAATTTCCTGGCGGACGTGCTCTACGTCTTCCTGGATCCCCGTCTGCGTACAGGAGGCAAATAAGATGCGTATGCCGACTATCTTGAAAATCCTGCTGGGCAACAAGAAGGCCGCCTTCGGCCTCGCCATCGTGGTCACCTTCGTGCTGATGGCCCTGTTCGCCCCGCTGCTCGCCAGCAACGAACCCACCAAGCGGGTCGCCCGCCCCCACCAGCCCCCCAGCGTGGAGCTGGTGATGGGTTCCAACCGCATGGGCCACGATCTCTGGGCCCAGTTCACCAACGGCGCCCGCATCTCCCTGATGGTGGGCTTCGGGGCAGGCCTGCTGGTGTGCGCCCTGGCCATCACGGTGGGCATCACCGCCGGCTACTTCGGCGGCGTGGTGGACGAGTGCCTCACCTTCCTGATGAACGTGGTGCTGGTGATCCCGAACCTCCCCCTGTTGCTGGTGCTGGCGAGCTTCATCGGAGAGGCCTCCCCCATGGTGATCGCCCTCATCATAGGGTTGACCTCCTGGGCCTATGGTGCCCGGGTCATCCGCGCCCAGACCCTGGCCCTGCGGGAAAAGGAGTTCGTCATCGCCGCAGAGGTGTTGGGTGAACCGGCCTGGCGCATCATCCTGGTGGAGATACTGCCCAACCTCATCTCCATCATCGGAGTGAGCTTCATCGGGTCCATCATCTACGCCATCGTCACCGAGGCGACCCTGGAGTTCCTGGGACTCGGCGACCCCACCGTCGTGAGCTGGGGCATCATGCTCTACAACGCCCAGACCTCGAGCGCCATCCTGGTGGGCGCCTGGTGGGAGATCCTGGCCCCCTGCTTCGCCATCGCCACCCTGGGGGCGGGTCTGGCCATGCTCAACTTCGCCATCGACGAAATTGCCAACCCGCAGCTTCGTTCCCACAAGGGCCTGCGTCGCTGGAAGCAGCTTGCCACTCCCATCACTGCTCAGGAGAAGACAGCATGAAGCCGCAACAACCCCTGCTGTCGGTGCGCCAGCTCTGCGTCGACTACATCACCGAGAGCGGCGACGTGCGCGCCGTCAATTCGGTCAGTTTTGACATCATGCCGGGTGAGGTGTTCGGCCTCGCCGGCGAGTCCGGCTGCGGCAAGTCCACGGTCGCCTTCTCGGTGGCGCGCCTGCACAAGCCGCCCGCCTACATCAGCGGCGGCGAGATCCTGTTCAAGGGAGAGAACATCCTCGGCTTCGACGACGAGCGACTGCGCAGCTACCGCTGGCGCCAGGCGAGCGTGGTGTTCCAGTCCGCCATGAATGCGCTCAACCCCGTGCTGCGCATGGAGGAGCAGTTCTGCGACGTGCTCTTGGCCCACAACCCCGGCATGACCCGCTATGAGGCGATCAAGCGTGCCCAGGCGCTGCTGGAGATCGTCGACATCCACCCGAGCCGGCTCAAGGACTACCCGCACCAGTTCTCCGGCGGCATGCGCCAGCGGCTGGTGATCGCCATCGCCATGGCCCTCAACCCCGAGCTCTTGATCATGGACGAGCCCACCACGGCGCTCGACGTGGTGGTGCAGCGGGAGATTTTGCAGAAGGTCTATGCGCTCAAGGCGAAGTTCAACTTCTCCATCCTCTTCATCACCCATGACCTCTCGCTCATGGTCGAGTTCTGCGATCGCATCGGCATCATGTACGCGGGGGAACTGGTGGAGGTGGCGCCGGCCAAGGCGATCCTGACCGCGCCCCTGCACCCCTACACCCGGGGCCTTGGCAACTCCTTCCCCCCCCTGCACGGGCCCAAGACCGTGCTGGAGGGGATCCCTGGCAGCCCCCTCAACCTGCTGGAGGTGCCGGTGGGCTGCCGCTTCCAGGCACGCTGCGCCAAGGTGCACGCGCGCTGCCGCCAGGAATACACCCGGCTGGCCGAGATCCGGCCCGGCCAACAGGCTGCCTGCCACCTTCATGAGGCAGCAGAGGAACAACCGGATCTTCCGATCCATCTGGACAAGGCCGCTGGCTGTTAAGGATGTCTGTCATGCAAATCGCCCAAACCGACGCGCCCATCATCGAGGTCCAGCACCTCTACAAGGACTTCGCCGTCAACTCCAACGCCATCAAGAGCGGCAAGATGCGGGCACTGTCCGACATCACCTTCAACCTGCACCGGGGCCGCGCCCTGGCAGTGGTGGGGGAATCCGGCTCCGGCAAGAGCACCATCGCCAAGATCATCGCCAAGATGTACAAGCTCTCCAACGGCCGCATCCTCTACCGTGGCCGCGACCTCGAGGAGTTCAACAAGGGCACCGCCCTGCTGGACTATCGCCAGAGCGTGCAGATGGTGTGGCAGGATCCGTTCGGTTCACTGAATCCGACCCACACCATCTACCACCACATCGCCCGCCCCCTGCTGCTGCACAGCAAGGTGAGTGACAAGCGGGATCTGCCCGACATGGTCTATGGCCTCCTTGAAAAGGTGGGGCTGACCCCCGCCAAGGCGACCGCGGCCAAGTACCCGCACCAGCTCTCCGGCGGCCAGCGCCAGCGGGTCAACATCGCCCGCAACCTGGCGGTGGAGGCGGAAGTGGTGCTGGCGGACGAGCCCACCTCCATGCTCGACGTCTCCATTCGCATCGGCATCCTCAACCTGATGGAGCAGATGAAGAACGAGCTCGGCGTCTCCATGCTCTACATCACCCACGACATCGCCACCGCCCGCTACGTGGCGGAAGATCTGGCGGTGATGTACGTGGGTCACATGGTGGAGTGGGGGGAGGTGGACGAGATCCTGCACCACCCCCAGCATCCCTACACCCAGTTGCTCATCTCGGCGGTGCCGGACCCCGAGAAGAGCATCCACGCCGAGCTGGAGGGAGGCCGCAAGGGGGAAATCCCGCTCTGGACCCCGGAATCCCGTGGCTGTCCCTTTGCCGGGCGCTGCCATCAGGCCATGCCCCGCTGCAAGGAGAGCCTGCCGCCGGTGACCCGGCTCGCCGACAACCACTTCGTGCGCTGCTACCTCCACGAACAGGGGTAAGCAGGCCCGCGGCCGGGCGCCGTCGCCCGGCCATGCCTCACGTCGGGGCCGCAAGGCCCCGCAATGAGCTTCGCCCGCCAGGGGCGAGCCTTCGGAGTAAGACCTTGATGGAACTTTTGATCAACCAGGTGGGTTACGAATGTGACGGGGAGAAGAGCGCCCTGCTGCAGTGCGGCGCCGACCTCGATATCCGCGGCCACGTCAGGCTGCTGCGCCAGCAGGACGACCACCTCCTGCTGGAGACGCCGCTGGTGGCGGCGGGATGCGTCCCCGGCTGGCAGGGGCGCCACTACTGGCGGGCCGATTTCTCCGCCTTCACCGAGCCCGGCCACTACCGGCTGGAAGCCGTCGTGACCACGGGAGCGCAGGAGCGCCTGGTGCGCTCCCCCCCCTTTGCCATCGGCCGGGGGCTGCTGGCGCGCCGCTGCCTCTCCGATGTCATCCACTACTTCAAGGGACAACGCACCAGCGGCACCTTCGATCGGGCGGACCGCAGGGCACGCCTCTTTGGCACCGATCAGCGCCGGGACGTACATGGCGGCTGGTTCGACGCCAGCGGCGACATGAGCAAGTACCTGAGTCACCTCTCCTACGCCAACTACCTCAATCCCCAGCAGACCCCCATGGTAGTCTGGTCCCTGCTCAAGTGCCGGGAGCTCCTGGCGACACGTCGCGACATCGACGGGATGAACCTGTGCAAACGGCTCAATGACGAGGGGCTGCACGGGGCGGATTTTCTCTGCCGGATGCAGGACGAGCGCGGCTTCTTCTACATGACCCTGTTCGACAAGTGGAGCAAGGATCCCGAACAGCGGGAGCTGTGCGCCTATGCGACCCAGCAGGGGATCAAGTCCGCCCGCTGGCAGGCGGGTTTTCGCCAGGGGGGCGGCATGGCCATCGCCGCCCTGGCCCGCGCCGCCCGGGAACCGATTGGCGGCGACCTTGACACAAGCCAGTACGCCGAGGCGGCCAGACGCGGCTACCTGCACCTGCGCGAGCACAACCTCGCCTACCTGGATGACGGGGTCGAGAACATCATCGACGACTATTGCGCCCTGCTGGCGGCGGTCGAGCTCACCAGAACGCTGGGCGCCGAGTGGCTCGCCGAGGCGCGGGATCGGGCCGGCCGGCTGTGCGCCCGCCAGCGCGCCCATCCCGATCTCGGCCACCATTGGGCCGCCAACGACGATGGCTCTCGCCCCTACTACCACGCCGCCGAGGCCGGCCTGCCGGTGCTGGCGCTGCTGGAGTATCTCGCCATCGAGCCGGATCCGGCGCGCCAGTGGGCGGCCCGGACCGTCGCCGAGCAGGCCCTGGCCGCCGAGCTGGCTCTCGCGGCCCGGGCAGGCAATCCCTTCGCCCTCGCCCGCCAGTATGTGAAAGGGGTCGATGAGACGCCCCGGGTGAGCTTTTTCATGCCCCACCACAACGAATCCGGTTACTGGTGGCAGGGGGAGAATGCCCGGCTGGCATCGCTCGCCACCATGGCATTTGCTGCCGCACAGCACCTGCCCGGGCAGAGCGCACTGCTCTGCACCTTCGGCCAGCAGCAGCTCGACTGGATCCTGGGGAGAAACCCCTTCAACGCCTGCATGCTGGCGGGTCAGGGCATCAACAACCCGGAATACACCGCCGGCTACCCCAATGCACAGGGGGGGATCTGCAACGGCATCACCGCCGGCTTCGATGACGAAAATGACGTGGCCTTTATTCCAGAGGCGTACAAGGATCGGCTGGATCAGAACTGGCGCTGGGGGGAGCAATGGATCCCGCACGCCGCCTGGTTCGCCCTGGCCATCACCTGGCAGAGCGCACAAGGAGGCCACCATGATTGAGAGCGGTTCGAACATCACTGGCACCGGGGAGAGCCCTGGCTCCTCCATACCGCCAGCCAGGTTTACCCTGACCATCACCTGGCAAAGCGCGCAGGGAGGCCCCCATGATTGAGTTCTGGGTCGGGGTGGATGGCGGCGGCACCCACACCCGGGCCCGCATTCGCAACAACACAGGCAAGCTGCTCGGCGAGGGGCGCGCCGCTGGCTCCAATCTGGAGCTGGGCATCGCCATCGCCCACGGCCATGTGCTGGCTGCCATCGATCAGGCCCGCATCGACGCGGGTCTGCCCAGGGAGAGCGAACAACGGATGGGAGTCGGGCTCGCACTCGCCTCCGCCGAGCTCGCCGACTGCTACCACGCCATGCTGACCATGCCCTTCCCGTTTGCGCGGGTGAAGCTCACCTCCGATGCCTTTGGTGCCTGCCTCGGCGCCTTCGACGGCCAGGAGGGGGCCATCCTGATCGCGGGCACCGGCTCGGCGGGGCTCATCTACCGGGAGGGACGCCTTCGCACCTGCTCGGGTCGCGGATTCCCCGTCTCGGATCTCGGCAGCGGCGCCTGGCTCGGGCTGCGCGCCATCCAGCAATCCCTGCTCTGCCACGACGGCATCCTGCCCCCCAGCACCCTGGCGGTGCGCCTGATGGATCACTTCAATCGGGATCAGGCCGAGGTGGTGCGCTGGGCTGCGCGCGCCATCCCGGCCGACTATGGCCGCTTCGCCCCCTGGGTGTTCGATGCCGCGAGCGACGGGGACGAGCTCGCCACCGCCCTGCTGGATGAGACCTGTGCCCAGCTCGGCATGCTGCTGGAGGGCATGACCCAGCTCGGGGCAGACCGGATCGCCCTGCTGGGCGGCATCGGCACGCGCCTCGCCCCCCGTCTGGGCCACTTCCATCTGGTCGCCCCCAAGCGCGACGCGCTGGAGGGGGCCATCCTGTTTGCCAGGACGGAGGCGCTGCCATGTCTGCATCCCTGAGCCTTGCCGGGCCGACAACACCTACGGGACAGGCTCCCGTTTCCTTCACCCCATCAGAGGAATTCCCATGTCCGCACCCCTGATCCACACCCGGGTCGATCACCGTGACGGTGACGATGTCTGGTTTCGCTTCACCCTGAGCCAACTGCCAGCAGCCCCCTGGAAACTCCACTTCTGCCTCGCCCGCCAGATCGATCCCCACTCGATCGAAGGGGGCTCCCTGGAGCGCCAGAGCGGCAGTTACAAGGTCATGGTGCCCCATGAGGGGGTGAGCGAGCTGCGCTTCTGTTGTCGCAACACCCCGCTCAAGCATGACTCCGATATGCCCAAGGGTTTCTTCCTGAGCCTGGAGAGCAAGGGACAGCTGCAACCCCTGGTGCTGGAGGGGGAAGACCTTGGCCTGACCAACCCGCCCTCCCCGGGACCCGACCTGCCACAGGTGGAGGCCGTCAACGGCCTCGTGCCCCAGCCCGCCCACCTGATTTATACAGAAGGCAACTTCCGGCTGGCCGAGCGGGCCCACGTCGACGGCCCCGTTCCCCTCGCCTCCCTGCTCGCCCATTTCAACGAGCTGACAGGCCTGGCCCTGACCCAGGATCACGATGCGGAGATCCACCTCGTCGAGGCGACACTTCCCCCCGAGGGGTATGAGCTCACCATCACCCCTGAGGAGATCGTCATCCGGGCCGCCGGCGAGGCGGGCTGGCGCCACGGGCTGGTGAGCCTGGCCCAGTGGGCACTCCAACACGGAGAGAGCCTGCCCTGCCTGACGGTGCGGGATGCACCGCGCTTCGGTTTTCGCGGCATCTTCCTCGACTGTGCCCGCCACTTCCACTCCATCGCCACCCTCAAGCGCCTGCTCAAGCAGATGAGCCTCTACAAGTTCAACCGCTTCCACTGGCACCTCACCGATGACGAGGGGTGGCGCCTGGAGATCAAGGCCTTCCCCCAGCTGACCGCAGTGGGAGCCTGGCGCGGCCATGGCCTGGCGGTGGGGCCCCAGCTGAGCGGCGGCCCCGATCCCTACGGTGGTTACTACACCCAGAGCGAGGTGCGCGAGCTGGTCGCCTACGCCGCCGGGCTTGGCATCACCATCATTCCGGAAATAGACATCCCGGGGCACTGTCACGCCGCCATCAAGGCGCTGCCCGAGATGCTGGTGGAAGAGGCAGACCGCTCCCGCTACCTCTCGGTGCAATATTTCGACGACAACGTGCTTAACCCGGCACTGCCCGGCACCTACCGGTTCCTGGACGCCGTGATGGACGAGGTGTGCGATCTCTTCCCAGGGAGTCAGGTTCACATGGGGGGGGACGAAGTGCCCACCGGCGTCTGGACCGACAGTCCCGCCTGCCAGCAGCTGATGGCCGAGCAAGGGTATCAGGATTGCCGCGAGCTGCAGGGCCACCTGCTGCGCCACTGCCAGCACTACCTGGCTGGCAAGGGCAAGCAGATGCTGGGGTGGGAGGAGATACTTCACGGTGACAAGGTGAGCCGGGAGGCCACCGTCTTCGCCTGGACCAGCTTCCAGGCCGGCCTGGATGCCGCCGCATCCGGTTACCCCGTGGTGATGGCGCCTGCCCAGCACCTCTATCTGGATCTCGCCTGGAGTCAGGACATCCACGAGCCGGGACTCTACTGGGCGGGTACCCTCAACCTGGCGCAGGTGCATGCATGCGATCCTGCCCCGGCCGATTTCCATGCCAACGATAACATCCTGGGGGTGCTGAGCCCCTTGTGGTCGGAACTGATCACCTCTCGCGATCGTCTCGACTACATGTTGTTCCCGCGCATGCTGGCCACGGCAGAGGTGGCCTGGAGCACTCCCGCCCGCAAGGTGTGGGAGCACTTCGTCGCCCGTCTGCCCGGCCAGCTGCACATCCTCGACCAGTTGCAAGTGCGTTACCGGGTGCCACAGAGGTAGTGTTATCTTTTTCTTTTCGGCGACCTTTTGGTCGCCGTTTTTTTACCCGTCGACAACAAAAACCCAACCTAGCCCCTACTTTTCATCTGCCTTTGTTGGCAAAATAAGGCCCCCGATGAAACCAGACAGGGGATGCACCTCCCTGCGGTTCCGCCACAATAACAATCAGCAAACAGATCGGAGCTTACCCTTATGGCCCGCAAACACGCCCAGGTCGTGGACAGTGAAGTGGAATTTCCCGCCGACGTGCAACTCGTTTCCACCACGGATCTGCGCGGCGTCATTACCTACGCCAACCCCGCCTTCTGCCGCATCGCCGGTTACCAGGTCGATGAACTGGTCGGCCACAACCACAACCTGGTTCGCCACCCCGACATGCCCAAGGCCGCCTTCGCCGACCTCTGGGATCGCCTCAAGGAGGGCAACCCCTGGCGGGGAGTGGTGAAAAACCGCTGCAAGGATGGCCGCTATTACTGGGTCGACGCCTACGTCACCCCCATCTACGAGCACGGCAAGATAAGCGGCTACCAGTCGGTGCGCTGCAAGCCCGACCCCCAGCTCAAGCAGGCTGCCGCCCAGGCCTATCGGGCCCTGCTTTCGGCCGAGCAACGGGGCACCCCGGCCCGCCCCTCGCTGCGCCGTTTCAGGCCGCTGATGCTCGGCCTGCCGCTGCTGGCGCTGCTGGTCTGGGCCGCCCTCACCCAGGGCCCCCTCACCGCGCTGCTGATGCTGCTTCCCCCCCTCGCCATTGCGGGCGCCTACTGGCGCGAACTCATCGCCCTGCCCCGCTATCTCAGGCAGCTCGGTCAGCAATATGACAGCCTGACCCGGCTGGTCTATTCGGGGGATGCCCCGGGTGCCATCGCCGATTTTCACCTGAAGATGCTGCAGGCCCGGATCCGCACCGTGCTGGGGCGGGTCGACGATGCCACTCATCCGCTTCAGGCCCTGGCAACCGATCTGCAGGACTCCTCACACCGCGCCTTCCTCGACATCAACGAGCAGGATGCCCAGACCCAGCAGATGGCGGCCGCCATGACCCAGATGGCCAGCACCGCCCACGAAATCGCCCGCAACATCCAGGACACCAACGGCCAGGTGACCGAGGCGCGCAGCAGTTGCCAGAGCACGGTGGAACAGCTGGACCAGACCCAGCAGCAGATGATCAGGCTGGCCAGCCAGGCGGAGCAGGCCTTCCACTCCGCGGTGGAGCTCGCCAGCGAGTCGGAGCGCATTGGCAGCGTGATGGGTGAAATCCAGGGCATAGCCGAACAGACCAACCTGCTGGCGCTGAACGCCGCCATAGAGGCGGCCCGGGCCGGGGAGCAGGGCCGCGGCTTCGCCGTGGTGGCGGACGAGGTGCGCACCCTGTCGACCCGTACCCACAAGGCGACCGAGCAGATCCAGGGCAGCATCAGCCAGATCCAGCACACCCTGGAACGCTGGCAGGGCATGATGCAGGACAACCTGGCCCAGACACGGGAATGTGTCGAGATGACCCGCCAGGGATCAGGCAACCTGCACCTGGTGCTGGGGGAAATCGATCAGGTGACCGAATTCTCCACCCAGATCGCCGCCGCCGCGGAGCAGCAGCAGGTGGTGGTGGAGGAGATCAGCCGCAACATCCACCAGATCTCCGAATACTCCCGCGCCAACAGCCAGAAGATCCAGGCGGTGGACGACTCCAGCCAGGAGCTGCTCAGGCGGGCCCGCGAGCTCAGGGGACTGAGCCAGACCTTCGGCTGACAGATTGCAAGCCCCATGACAGAAGCGCCACAATGGCGCTTCTGCTGTTTTTGACGAGCCATCATCATGAGAACGAACGCGCCCCCTCTGGACAAGACGGCCCGCATCGAGGCGATCCTCGCCCTGATCCCCCCCGGCCGCGTGGTGAGCTACGGCCAGGTGGCGGATCTCGCGGGCCTGCCCGGACGGGCCAGGCTGGTGGGAAAAGTCTTGCGGGAGACCGACAAGGTGCTGCCCTGGCACCGGGTGCTGGGGGCGGCAGGCACCATTTCGCTGCCAAAAGGATCCGCAGGCTTTGACAAGCAAGCAGGGCTGCTGCAGGAGGAGGGGGTGCCCGTGATTGGCGGGCGGGTCAGGATGCGGGAGTGGCAGTGGCAGCCCGACCTGGCCGAGCTGCTCTTTCTGGTTCCCTTCTGACGAGGCTGGCACGTCCCGAAGGGATGGGGGCTCTTGCAACAAAGGGAGGGCCTCTGTGATCGCCCTCCGTCACGTTCTCTTCCCTAGTCGCTGGCAATGGGTCCCAGAATGTCATCGCTGCGCACCTGTACCGGGATGGTCTCATCTTCCCGTTGCAAGAGCACCAGCAGACTCTGTCTGTCCACCTCCAGCACATAGGCTGTCCCTTCACGGGTCAGGCAGGTCATGCCCGGCCGTATTTCATGTATCTCCATGACAACTCCCTGTCTTGCGCTGCCATCCATGCAGCCATTCCAGTATATCGCCATCCACCAACAAAGAAGCCCCTCGCAAGGGGCCTCTTTCATCATGCTGTGAGCGGCGTCGCCATCAGGCTTTCTTCGCCTTGGGCAGGCTCTCCTGCCATTTTCCGTTGTCGTAATGGGCTGTCCAGCCGGTCGCCTTGCCGTTGACCTCGGTCATCACGTACTGCTCCTTGGTCTTGCGGCTGAAGCGCACCACGGAGGCGTTTCCGTCAGGATCTGACGCCGGGGCGTCCGCCAGGTACTGGTGCTTGGGGGAGAGGCGATCGCGGAAGCGCTTGAGCTCCTCCACCAGGGGCGCACGGGTCTCGCGGGATTTGGGGAAGTTGCTGGCGGCCAGGAAGAGGCCGGCGGCGCCGTCCCGCAGCACGAAGTGGGCGTCGGACTGGGTGCATTTCAGCTCGGGCAGGGGTACCGGATCCTCTTTCGGCGGCGCAATGTCGCCATTTTTCAGGATCTTGCGGGTGTTCTTGCAACTCTCGTTGGTGCAACCCATGTATTTGCCGAAACGGCCGTTCTTGAGCTGCATCTCGGAGCCGCAGCGATCGCACTCGATGCTCGGCCCTTCGTAGCCCTTGAGCTTGAACTGCCCCTGCTCCACCTCGTAGCCATCGCAATCCGGGTTGCGACCGCAGACGTGCAGCTTGCGGCTGTCGTCGATGATGTAGGCGTCCATGGCGGTGCCGCAGATCCCGCAGCGATGCTTGGCTCGCAGGGCATCGGTTTCCGCCTCGTCCCCGTCGGTGGCGGAGACGAACTCGTCCGCACTGACCAGGTTGATGGTCTTCTTGCAGCGCTCCTTGGGCGGCAGGGCATAGCCGGAGCAGCCGAGGAAGACGCCGGTGGTGGCGGTACGGATACCCATCTTGCGGCCACAATCCGGGCAGTCGATGTCGGTCAGCACCATCTGGTTGGCACGCATGCCCCCCTCTTCATGGGGCTTATCGGCCTGCTCCAGCTCCTGGGTGAACTCGGCGTAGAAGGCGTCGAGCACCTTCTTCCACTCCAGGCTCCCCTCGGCGATGCCGTCGAGCTTGTCTTCCATCTTGGCGGTGAACTCGTAGTTCATCAGCTCGACGAAGTTTTCCACCAGGCGGTCGGTGACGATCTCCCCCATCTTCTCGGCGAAGAAGCGGCGGCTCTCGACCCGCACATACCCACGGTCGACGATGGTGGAGATGATGGAGGCGTAAGTGGACGGACGGCCGATGCCGCGCTTTTCCAGCTCGCGCACCAGGGCCGCTTCGGTGAAGCGGGCGGGCGGCTTGGTGAAGTGCTGGCGCGGATCCAGCTTGACCAGTTTCAGCACCTCACCGACGGTCACCGCCGGCAGCTGGCTGTCTTCACCCTTGCGGCCCATGGGCGGCAGGGCCTTGGTCCAGCCGGCGAAGCGCAGGGTGCGGCCACGGGCCTTGAGCTCGAACTCCCCTGCCTTGACGGTCAGGGTGGAGGAGTCGTACTGGGCCGGGGTCATCTGACAGGCGACAAACTGGCGCCAGATGAGGTCATAGAGCCGCATGGCATCGGGCTCCATCCCTTCCAGCATCTCGGCAGTCACCTGGACGCTGGAGGGGCGGATCGCCTCGTGGGCCTCCTGGGCATTGGCCTTGGCGCCGTAGAGGTTCGGATCGCTCGGCAGGTAGGCGGCGCCATACTGCTCGCCGATGTATTCCCGCACCGCATCCACCGCCTCTTTGCTGAGGTTGGTGGAGTCGGTACGCATATAGGTGATGTAACCCGCTTCATAGAGACGCTGGGCCATCATCATGGTCTTCTTGACCCCGAAGCTCAGACGAGTAGAAGCCGCCTGCTGCAGGGTGGACGTGATGAAGGGAGCGGACGGCTTGGAGCCGGTCGGCTTGTCTTCCCGGTTGACCACCTTGTAGTCGACCCCTTCCAGGGCCGCTACGGCGGCGAAGGTCTCGGCCTGGGTCACCGGCTTGAAGTCGGCACCATTGCGGCTGACCACCTCCATGCGCAGCTCGCTCTTCTCGGCGGTGAGCAGGTCGGCGTTGAGATCCCAGAACTCCACCGGCACGAACGCCTTGATCTCGCGCTCCTTGTCGACGATGAGGCGCACCGCGACGGATTGCACCCGACCGGCGGAGAGGCCGCGGGCCAGCTTCTTCCACAAGAGCGGGGAGACCATGTAACCCACCACCCGGTCGAGGAAACGACGGGCCTGCTGGGCGTTGACGCGATGAATGTTCAGCTCGGACGGCTGGGCGAACGCCTCCTGGATGGCGCTCTTGGTGATCTCGTTGAACACCACGCGCTTGTAGCGGCTGTCGTCGCCACCGATGATCTCGCGCAGGTGCCAGGCGATCGCTTCCCCCTCTCTATCCAAGTCGGTTGCGAGATAGATGGTGTCGGCCTTGGCGGCCAGACTTTGCAACTCGCTGACCACTTTTTCCTTGCCGGGCAAAATCTGGTAGTTGGCCTGCCAGCCTGCGGTCGGGTTGATGCCCATCCTTGAGAACAGGGCGTTGCGATCCTTGGCCGCCTTCTCGGATTCGCTGAGCTTGATGCCGCGAATGACAGGTTTTTTGGGCTCGGTGCTGGCGCTGCCGCTGGTCGGCAGATCGCGCACGTGGCCTACGCTGGATTTCACCACGTAGTCCTTGCCCAAATATTTGTTGATGGTCTTGGCCTTGGCCGGAGACTCCACGATGACCAGTGATTTGCCCATGCTGTAACTATTATCCTCATTGCACCCGACGGGGTTGGCGTGCGGTTTTGTGGGGCTGTATAAGAGATTTGACGGGAAAAAGCAATCTTGCGGGTCAATTTGCCCGACAGCCCGAACCGCCCTGCTTCTTTATTTATTAATGCGAAGCCGGGGCGCGGGAAGCAACCGCTTTTTTGTTTTTATGCTATATCCCCCCCTTTTTTAGATTGGAAATGACATATCCAGCCACCCTTGTGACATAAAAACCCATTCTGGTTATCAGCTTGTTACAAAGGATGAAATCTCTTTATAATGGCCGCACACCGCAGCTTTGTGCGCGGAAGGAACCGCTCCCCATATAAAAATCGAAAGGATGTGATCATGAAGCACTTCGAGGTCAACTTCGACGGCCTGGTCGGCCCCACCCACAACTATGCCGGCCTCTCCTATGGCAACGTCGCCTCCCAGAGCAACGCCAAAGAGGCCTCCAACCCCAAGGAAGCGGCCAAGCAGGGGCTGCGCAAGATGAAGGCGCTGACCGACCTCGGCATGGTGCAGGGCGTGCTGGCGCCACAGGAGAGACCGGATCTCGCGACCCTGCGCCGCCTGGGCTTCACCGGCAACGACGCCAGCGTCCTCGCCCAGGCTGCCAGACAGGCCCCCGCCGTGCTGGCCGCCTGCTACTCCGCCTCCAGCATGTGGACTGCCAACGCCGCCACCGTCTCCCCGAGCGCCGACACCCAGGATGGCCGCATCCACTTCACCCCCGCCAACCTGACCAACAAGTTCCACCGCTCCCTGGAGCCCGAGGTGACCGGGCGCATCCTGCGGGCCGTGTTCAACAACGATCGCCACTTCTATCACCACCAGCATCTGCCGGAGAACGACCACTTCGGTGACGAAGGCGCCGCCAACCACACCCGGCTGTGCCGCGCCTATGGCGAAGCGGGGGTCGAGCTGTTCGTCTATGGCCGCAGCGCCTTCGACGTCTCCCAGCCCGCCCCCAAACGCTACCCGGCCCGCCAGACCCTGGAAGCGAGCCAGGCCATCGCCCGCCTGCATGGCCTTGGGGATGAGAGCGCCGTCTTTATCCAGCAGAACCCGGACGTGATCGATCAGGGGGTGTTCCACAACGACGTCATCGCGGTGGGCAACCAGAACGTGCTCTTCTTCCACCAGCAGGCGTTCCTCAATACCGAGGCGGCGCTGGCCGAGGTGCGTACCAAGTTCGGCGACGGGGAACTGCACTTCATCGAAGTGCCGACCAGCGAAGTGTCGGTGCAGGATGCAGTGAAATCCTACTTGTTCAACACCCAGATCCTCACCCTGCCATCCGGCGAGATGGCGATCATCGCCCCCACCGAATGCCGCGACAACCCGGCGGTGTCCGCCTATCTGGCCAGGCTGGTGACCCAGGGCACCCCCATCAAGGACGTCCACTACATGGATGTGAAGCAGAGCATGAGAAACGGCGGCGGCCCCGCCTGTCTGCGCCTGCGGGTCGCCATGAACGACACCGAGCTCGCCGCGGTCAACCCGGCCTGCCTCATCACCGACAGCCAGTTTGCCCGCCTAGATCAGTGGGTCGAGAAGCACTATCGCGACAGCCTGGCGCTGGACGATCTGCGCGACCCCTCCCTGGTGCTGGAGACCCGCACCGCCCTGGACGAGCTGACCCAGATCCTGAAACTGGGTTCCGTCTATCCCTTCCAACGCTGAGGTGCGCCATCGGCCTGCAGAGTCGACGCAATAAAAAAAGAGAGCCGGGCAATGCCCGGCTCTCTTTTTAGTCCTTTGCACTGAGCTATAAAACCTGTTCACGAGCTGTAGCGAGAGATCGTCAGCAAGGTGAAGAGCTGCGCAGGAACCGGAGTGTGTAGATACACATGAGGATTCCGAGCAGCACATGAGCCTTGATCACGACCTCGCTGTAAGCTCGAAACAGGTTCTCAGCGCCAGGGGCTCTGCTGCCACAGGCGGCCGAGGGCCCCCTCCAGCCCCAGTGCCGCCTGCTTGCCAAGCTTCTGGGTCAGGCTCCTGGGTTTGCTGTAGCGGATGCCGACCACCTTGTGATGGCTGGCCTGGGCCAGCAGGTAGTCATCGCTGGTGCAAAGCGCATCCACCAGTCCGAGCTGCTTGGCCTGGCTCGCCAGCCAATGCTCGCCGGTGGTCACCTTGTCGATGTCGAGACCGGGTCTGTGCTCGGCCACGAAGGCCTTGAACTGTTCGTGGATGGCCCCCAGCTCCTCGCGAAACTTCTCCCGCCCCTGATCGTCGTTCTCGCCGAACATGGTGATGGTGCGCTTGTACTGGCCTGCGGTGTGCATCTCGAATTCGATGTCGTGCTTCTTGAGCAGCTTGTTGAAGTTCGGCATCTGGGCAATGACACCGATGGAGCCGACGATGGCGAACGGCGCCGCCAGGATCTTGTCCGCGACGCAGGCCATCATGTAGCCACCGCTCGCCGCCACCTTGTCGATGGCCACGGTCAGCGTGATGTCCTTGTCCTGCAGCCGCTGCAACTGGGAGGCGGCCAGGCCGTAGCCATGCACCACGCCGCCGCCGGATTCGAGGCGCAGCAGCACCTCGTCCCCGGGCCGGGCCACGCCTATCACGGCACTCACCTCTTCCCGCAGGGAGGCCACTTCCTTGGCATCCATGCTGCCGTTGAAGTCGATGACGAACAGCCGGCTGCGCTCATCCTCCCCCTTGGCTTTGGCCTTGTGCTCGGCCTTGCGGGTCTTCTCCATCTGCTTGCGCTCGGCCTTGCCCGCCAGGGCTGCCTGCAGTTGATGGCGCCCCTGCTCCAGCTCGCCGGAGAGATCGGTCACCACCAGCTCCCCCTTGCGGGATTTGGGCAGGCGGCTGCTCGCCACCATCAGGATGACGGCGCCGATGGCCAGCAAGAAGGTGAGGGTCTTGGCCAGAAACAGGCCGTATTCGGTCAAAAATGCCACTTGATGCTCCGCGCTATGTCCGGTTTTTTCACATAGTAAGGAGTTTGCCCCCCTCGCGCAAAAACTCTGCCATCTTCCGTGCCAAGGGCGGAGGGATCGACGCTATCGCCCTGTTTTATTCACATTTTTGCCGTCTCATACTGGTCAACTGCCGGGCCGGGTCAGTACACTTGCCCACTCGATTCGTTGCGCCAAGCCGCCAGGCATTGTTAACAGGAGTCCACATGCTCGACTATCAGGCCCCCCGTGATCTGCTCAAGGACAAGGTCATTCTGGTGACGGGTGCCGGTGACGGCATCGGCCGCGAAGCGGCCCTCACCTATGCGGCCCACGGTGCCACCGTGATCCTGCTCGGGCGTACCAGTGCCAAGCTGGAGGCGGTCTACGACCAGATTGAAGCGGCCGGTCACCCCCTGCCCGCCATCGTGCCGGTGGACTTGAAAGGGGCCACTGCCGCCCACTACCGCGGCATGGCGGAGACCTTCGCCCAGCAGTTCGGCCGCCTCGATGGCGTGCTGTTCAACGCCGGGCTGCTCGGCACCCTGTCGCCGTTCGAACACATTCAGGAGCAGGAGTGGGACGAGGTGATGCAGGTCAACGTCAAATCCGAATTCCTGCTGACCCAGGCGCTGCTGCCCCTCATTCGCCAGACCGCCAAGGAGCACGGCGAGGCGTCCATCGTCTACACCTCCTCCAGCGTGGGCCGTAAAGGGCGCGCCTACTGGGGCACCTATGCCATTTCCAAGTTCGCCATCGAGGGGATGATGGAGGTGCTGGCGGACGAGCTGGAGAACACCACGGTGCGGGTCAACACCCTGAACCCGGGCGGCACCCGCACCAGGATGCGGGCCAGCGCCTTCCCGGCGGAAGATCCGCAAACCCTCAAGACCCCGGCCGATCTGATGCCCCTCTATCTCTACCTGATGGGGCGTGACAGTCAGGGCCAGAGCGGCAAGACCTTCGTGGCCCAGCCCAAATAAATCAACAAATCAACCGGATGGGATTACAGTGAAGAGGGGGTGCCAAGGCGCGCCCTGTTGAATCCCATCGGCCCCAGACAGGTTGCACTATGTTTCGTCCCAAGAGCACGTTTGAGCAATGGCGGATCTTTCAGGCGGTGGTGGACTGCGGCGGTTATGCCCAGGCTGCCGAGGCGCTGAACAAGAGCCAATCCTCCCTCAATCATGCGGTTGCCAAGCTGCAACAGAGTCTGGGGGTGGCCCTGCTGGAGGTGCGGGGACGCAAGGCGGTGTTGACGCCGGCGGGGGAGATCTTCCTCAAGCGGGCGCGCCAGCTCAGCCAGCAGGTGGAAGAGCTGGAGAACCTGGCCAACAACCTGGAGCGGCAGTGGGAGCCGCAGATCAACCTCTATGTGTCCGTGGTGCAGCCGCGGGAGCGCCTCTACCGGGCGCTGGCCCACTTCTATCCCCGCAGCCGCGGATGCCGCATCAACCTGCATGAGCGGATCCACTGCCACTTCAATGCGCTGCAGGCGGGAGATCTGATGCTCTCCGAGCACCTGCCCCAGGATCGCACCGGCCTGCCGCTGGACGAAGTCTGTCTGCTTCCTCTGTGCGCAGCGGGCCACCCCCTTGCGGAGCAGGGAGAGCCCATCACCGCCGAGGTGTTGGCCAGCCACAACCAGATAAGCCTGCATCCCCCCATCCACCGCTCGGTGGACTGGAACGATGCGGACGACACCGGCTGGAAGGCGACCCACTATCATGAGGTGCTCAACATGGTGCGCCTTGGCATGGGTTACGCCTGGGTGCCCCGCCACCTGGTGCAGGAGGAGCTCGCCGAGGGCTCGCTGGTGCAGCTCGATCTCACCGGCGGCAGCGAGCGCTATCTCTACACCTACCTGCTCACCCCCTCGGTGGAGGCGCTGGGGCCGGCGGCCGAGCTGCTGCTGCGCTGCCTGCGCATCGAATACCAGGGAGACAACCCCAGGTAAGGCCGCGTCTTCCCCGCACGACCGGGGCACTGGTGCCGGCACATCCGGGCATCGGCTCCCCTTTGCATCCCCTATACGTTGGGGACCCGCCAGCAGGCGGCCAGCGCCATCAGCGCCAGGGCCGCCGCCACCATGAAGACCCCGTGGAAGCTCCAGAACTCCGCCACCGTCCCCGCGATGGCCCCCGCCATGATGGAGCCGGTGCGGATGCTGTTGGAAAAGAGCGTGGTCGCCACCCCGGCGCGCCCCGGCATCAAGTCCTGGAAATAGGACATGCCGATGCCGGCCACGATGCCGATGAAGATGGCATTGAGCAGTTGCAGCGCAATGAGGGCATGCTGGCTCGACAGGGTCACGAGACCGCCATAGAAACCGACCCCGGCCAGCACCGCCAGCAGCATCATGGGCCGCTTGCCGAAGCGCCGGGTGTAGTAGCCCGCCAGCAGCATGAAGGGGATCTCCAGGGCCGCCGCCGTGCCCATCAGCAAACCGGCCAGCTTCTCCTCCAGCCCCAGCTCGCGGGTGATGTAGAGGGGCATGTTGATGAGGTACATGCTGTTGCAGGTCCACATCAGGGTGGAGGCGATGAAGAGCGCCCGCACCGACGGATCCCGCCAGCTGCTCACCCGCTCCACCTCGCTGTCCATCACCGGCAGCGGCAGGGAGGGAAGCCAGCGCCACACCACGAAGGCGCAGATGACATAGGCCAGCGCCGAGGCCAGATACATCACCTTGAAGCCGTAGCCGATGGCGAGCGCGAAGGCGATGGGCGGCCCGATCACCCAGGCCAGGGAGAACTGGGCCCGCAGCACGGAGCTGAACATGTCGGCCTGTTTGTTGCGGCTGTCGGCGTATTCCCGCGCCAGGGCGAACAGCTGCGGGCTGGCGGTGGCGGTCAGGCTCGCCAGCAGCACCCCCAGGCTCACCAGCAACCAGTACTGCCGGTTCCAGGCAAACAGCAGGGAGAGCACGATGCCGGCGAAGCAGCAGCGCAGGATCAGCTGCTTGCGATCCCCCTTGTTGTCGGAGCGGTGGCCGAGCCACTGGCTGATGAGGATGCCGATCACCGCGTTCACCGTGTAGAAGAGCCCCACCAGGAAGGGGCGCACCTGCACCTCCTCGGCCAGAAACAGGCTCAAGGTCGGCACCTGCAGCGCCACCGCCACCCCGGTCATGAAGGTCACGGCGAGAAACGAGAGAGAGACGGGATCCGGCCTCTTGCGGGCAGCAGACAGCAAACTCATAGAGATACCATTGATATGGAAGAAAAAAAGGAGCCAGATGCGGGCGGGCTTGGCGTATGGCGGCGGCTATTTTATGCCATTATCAACAGCTACCTCAAGGGTTGCGGGGGGGCGTCCAAGTCCGTACATTGGAAGCCCATCCAGCGCCAGTACAAGGATTTAACATGTTTGATTTTGACCGGGAAATAGATCGCAGCGGTACCATGAGCCTGAAATGGGACAAATACAAGGGTCAGGATGTCCTGCCCATGTGGGTCGCAGACACCGACTTCGTCTCTCCCCCCGCCGTACTGGAGGCCCTCACCAAACGGGTCGCCCACGGCATCTTCGGCTATTCGCGCCCCTCTCCCCGGCTCATCGAACTCATCGTATCGCGTCTGGCCAGCCGCTATGGCTGGACCATCCAGCCCGAATGGCTCGTCTTCCTGCCCGGGGTGGTGCCGGGCCTCAACCTCGCCTGCAAGGCTTGGAGCCAGCACGGGCGCGGCATCATCACCCCCAAGCCGGTCTACTACCCCTTCCTGCAGGCACCGGGCTTTAATGACCGCCCCCTGCTCACCGTCCCCGTGGTGGAGGAAGAAGGTCGCTGGGTGCTGGATCTCGAAGAGCTTGAGCGTCAGGCCCCCTCGGCGGATCTGCTGCTGCTGTGCAACCCCCACAACCCGGGCGGCACCGTCTTCACCCGGGAAGAGCTGCTGGCCATCGACGCCATCGCCGAGCGCCACAACCTGGTGATCTGCTCCGACGAAATCCACTGCGACCTGCTGCTGGACAAGGATGCCCGCCACATCCCCTATGGTGCCCTGAGCCCGGAGGCGGCCGAGCGCTCCGCCGTCATGATGGCGCCGAGCAAGACCTTCAACATCGCAGGGCTGTGCTGCTCCTTCGCCGTGATCCCCAATGCCCGCCTGCGGCTCAAGCTGCAACAGGCGATGCGCGGCATCAGCGCCGACGTCAATCTGCTGGGGTTCGTGGCGGCCGAGGCGGCCTATGAGGGGGGCGAGCAGTGGCTGAATGAACAGCTCGACTATCTGGCCGGCAACCTGGCCCTGATCGAGCAGGCTGTGGCCCGCTGGCCCGGCGTCAAGCTGGCCCGCAACCAGGCCACCTACCTCGCCTGGATCGACATGAGCGCCCTGGGCCTGGACGATCCCGTCGCCTTCTTCGAACAGGCGGGCGTGGGTCTCTCCCCCGGTGCCCAGTTCGGCAACAGCCAGTTCGTGCGACTCAACTTTGGTTGCACCCGGGCCCGTCTCACCGAGGCCCTGGCCCGCATGGAGAAAGCCATTCTCCAGACCCGCTAGCGAACCGTCCCGGGCGGCGACTCCAGGCCGCCCGGTGCGCGCGAAAGCGGTAAAATCCGTTCAGCTTCCCGTCTGATACGGATAAGATGAGGCTCATCACCGGATGAGCCCGCCTCCTCCTTATGTTCAGCCACGGTTTCGGTCCACTATGCGCCCATTCGCCTTCTCTGCCCTGTTGCGTCTGTCACGTACCGCCCTGCCCTGGCTTGCGGCCGTGCTGGCGCCCTCCCTCTTCGCCTCCCCCGCCTATGTCACCATCGGCACGGGAGCCCTCAACGGCGTCTACTACCCCACAGGGGGGGCCATCTGCCGCCTGCTCAACGAGGAGAGTGCCCGCCACGGCCTGCACTGCACGGTGCAGAGTACCTCGGGCTCCATCGCCAATCTGGCGGCGCTCGCCAAGGGAGAGGTACAGCTCGCCCTGATGCAGTCGGATGTGCTCTACCATGCGGTGCACGGCACCGGCCCCTTCGCGGGCCAGGCCCCGGACGATCAGCTGCGCAGCCTCTTGCGGCTCCACAAGGAGTCCCTGACCCTGATTGCCAGCGCCACCAGCAACATCACCACCCTGGCCGACATCAAGGGCAAGCGGGTCGATGTCGGCGCCCCCAACTCCGGGGACAGGGTCACCAGCCGGGCCCTGCTCGATGCCATGGGGTGGCGGATCGCCGACTTCAGCCGCCCGCCCGTGATCTCCCCGGGCAACCGGCTGGAGGGGCTCTGTGACGGCACCCTGGATGCCGCCTTCGTGGTCGCCGGTCACCCCAATCAGGCCATCGGCGATCTCACCGGCCGCTGTCAGGCCCGCCTCATTCCCATCGAGGGGGAACAGGTGGACAAGCTGCTCAAGCAGCACCCCTACTATGATCGCAGCCGCATCGGCGCCAACCTCTATCCGGGGCAGACAAGCGGCGTCAATACCTTCGCCGTCACCGCCGAACTGGTGGCGCGGGCCAGTCTGCCCGAGAGCGAGGTGCGCACCCTGCGGGACGTGCTGAACGAGCGGCTCAAGCAGTTCACCCGGCTGCATCCGGCACTGACCACCCTCACCTGGGAAGGCATGCAGGCGGGCAGCATCGCCCTGCTCCATCCCGGCATGCTGGATGCCGTGCCCACCCTCCCGGCGGACACCCTCACGGCATCCGGGGCAGAGGCCACCTCGGGCGCCCTGCCGACCTTGTCCCCGGCGAGCAGCGCGGCCACACCGACCGATGGGACAGGCCCCCTGGAAGGCACCGCGCCACTGGAGGGGTCCGACACCTTGCCGGAGCAGCCGGCCGCCGCGACCCTCTCAACCAGTTCGGGGGCGGCCTCCACCAACCAGGCCCCGGCCCTGACCGAGCCGCCCACACCGGGCAGCGCAACCCTGGCGCCAGGCCATCCCCTGACCCCGCCTGAGGCGCCCGCCTCGGCGGCAACGCCGCTGGATGCGCCATCACCGGAGGCCATGCCGGCCAGCCCGCCCAGCCACGCGGTGGAGACCACAGCCCCCGCCGGGCAATGAACACCAACCAAGAGGCCACCCCAGGGGTGGCCTCTTGGTTATCGGGAACGGGCGCCTGGCCTGTCACGGCGCCAGCAGCAGCGCCGGATTCTGGATCTCCTCCTCCACCCAGTGCAGCAGTTGCTTGATGGCCCGGGACAGCACCTGGTTCTGGCGCACCACGTACCCCAGGCTGGTACCGGGAAAATCGGTGAGCCGGGTCACCGGGGCGGTCAGCTTGAGCCTGGGGTGCAGGGAGAAATCCGGCACGATGGCGACGCCAAAGCCCGCCTCGGCCCAGTCGAGCTGGGCATCCACGCTCCCCACTTCCATGATGCGGCAGCTCGGCAGACCGAGCAGGGGCAGGGAGGGGTCGATCAATGCCCGGGTCCGGGTGTCGTGCCCCAGCAGGATCAGGGTCGGCTCGTCCAGAGGATCGCTCTCCCCCGAGTTGGCCCGCGCCTGCCAGCGGGCCAGGCCGTGCCCCAGGGCACACCAGGTCACCTGCTGCAACTCGGTGTAGAAGAGCGGCTCGCTGCGCTTTTGTGCCATCACGAAGCCCAGATCCGCCTTGCCCGCCCGCACCAGATCCGCCGCCTGATCCGAGGTGGTGTTGAACAGGGTGAGGTCGATGCCGGGGAAGGCCTGCTTGAAGCGCTGGAACGGCTGGATGAGCAGCAGGCGCGAGATGATGTCGCTGGCGGCGATGGCGAGCGTCCCCTGGCTCAACTGGCTCAGGGCATTGAGATCGGACTGGCAGAGCTGCAACTCGTTGATGGCGCGCTCGGCGCTTTGCAGCAGCCGCTCCCCCGCCTGGGTCAGGCGAAACGGGCTGCGCTCCACCAGCTTGACCCGGGTCGCCTGCTCCAGGTTCTTGAGGTGCAGGCTCACATTGGGTTGCGTCATGTGCAGTTCGGTGGCCGTCTGGCCGAAGTGCTGCAACCGGGCCAGGGTGACGAAGGTGTGCAGCCAGTGAATGTCCAGCATGGGGTTCCTCTTCTCCCGGGTCGGTGGCAGGGCCAGCGCCGCCAGGGCACGGGCACCACGCAAGGGAGCGCGGTGTCGATAATTGCACCGGAATTATATGGCTTCCTTATCGGAATTATAAAGATAATTAATTTTTCTAATCCTCACGGGGCTCCTAGGATGGACGCCTAACGTCTTAGGAGAAAGAGTCATGTCGTCTATCGTAGTCGTAGGTGCTAACTGGGGTGATGAAGGCAAAGGCCGCATCGTCGATTATCTGGCAGGCCAGGCTGGCGCCAGTATTCGTTTCCAGGGCGGCAACAACGCCGGCCACACCGTGGTCAACGATCTGGGCACCTTCAAGCTGCACCAGGTGCCGAGCGGCGTCTTCAACCCGGATTGCCTGGTCGTGCTGGGCCCCGGCATGGTGATCAGCCCCGAGAAGCTCACCGTCGAGCTGGAAGAGGTCAAGGCCTCCGGCGTCATTCCCAAGCTCGCCATCTCTGACCGTGCCACCCTCTGCCTGCCGCTGCACGCGCTCGAAGACACCCTGGAAGAGCAACGCCTGGGTGACGGCGCCTACGGCTCCACCCGTCAGGGCATCGCCCCGGCTTACGGTGATCGGGTCATGAAAAAGGCGATCCTGGTGGGCTGGCTGAAACAGCCGGACGTGCTGGTCGAGCGCATCCAGTTCATGCTGGACTGGAAACTGCCGCAGATGAAGGCTCTCTATCCGGACTTCGAATTCACCCAGACCGCCCAGGAGATGGCCGACTGGCTGCTGGAAGTGTCCGCTCCCTGGCTGGACGCCGTCTGCAACGTCAGCATGCCCCTCAAGGCGCTGCAAGCCGAAGGCAAGACCCTGCTGTTCGAAGCCCAGCTGGGTGCCGGCCGTGATCTCATCTACGGCGAATACCCCTGGGTCACCTCCTCCCACGTTTCCGGCGCCTACGCCGGCATCGGTGGCGGTCTGCCGGGCCTGCGCCCGGAGCGCGTCATCGCCGTGGCCAAGGCATTCAGCTCCTCCGTCGGTACCGGCACCCTGCTGACCGCCATGGAGAACCAGGACGAGTTCCGCAAGATCACCAACGAGTTCGGCGCCACCACCGGCCGTCCCCGTGACGTCGGTTACTTCGATGCCGTTGCCACCAAGAACGGCGTCGAGCTGCAGGCTGCCACCGAAGTGGCCCTGACCAAGCTGGACTGCCTGACCGGTCTGCCGGATCTGAAGATCTGCGTGGCCTACGAAGGTGCCCACACCGAGAACCCGATCTGGCCGCAGACCGCCGCCCTCACCCCCGTCTACGAGAAGATGGAGAGCTGGAGCGAAGACATCAGCGCCTGCCGCACCTTCGCCGAGCTGCCCA
Organism: Aeromonas sp. s4; assembly: GCF_040907855.1. Lineage (NCBI taxonomy): Bacteria > Pseudomonadati > Pseudomonadota > Gammaproteobacteria > Aeromonadales > Aeromonadaceae > Aeromonas > Aeromonas sp. s4. The sequence goes on from NZ_JBFOCP010000044.1 coordinate 95,388, forward strand.
AGGCTGCCCAGGACTATGTGCTGCGCATCGAAGCCCTGCTGGGCGTGCCAGTGCCCATGGTCTCCGTCGGCCCGGGCCGTGACGAGATGATCCTGCGCTAAGGCCCCTCGCCTCTCCCAAAAACCGGCATCCCAGGATGCCGGTTTTTTTATGCCCCTCAAAAGCCCCGAACAGCTCACAAAAGCCACCTCCATGGCATAATTTGAGCCATATGGGCACTCTGTTTTGAGCCAGCCTCCTTAGAGTGAATGCCATATTCACACAAAGGAGTGCCCATCATGAGATCCCCCATTATCCCGCTGCTGCCCCTGCTCTGCCTCGCGGCCCTGCCCGCCGGCGCCATGACCCTCAAGAGTACCGACATCCGCGAGGGTGAACCCATGGACAAGGTCTTCAGCTTCAACGGCTTTGGTTGCAGCGGCGAGAACCGCTCCCCCCAGTTGAGCTGGCAGAGCCTGCCCGCCGGCACCCAGAGCGTCGCCATCACCGCCTATGACCCGGACGCCCCCACCGGCAGCGGCTGGTGGCACTGGCTGGTGGTGAACCTGCCGGCCAGCCAGAGCGAGCTGCCGAGCAATGCCTCCGGCAAGCTCAAGCAGGGGCTGGAGCTTGGCACCGACTACGGTACCCAGGGTTATGGCGGCCCCTGCCCGCCCGCCGGTCACGGCATGCACCGCTACCAGTTCACCGTCTGGGCCCTGCCCAAGGCGCTGGAGGTGAAGGCCAACACCCCGCCCGCCATGGTAGGCTACATGCTCAACAGCCTGGCCCTTGGCAAGGCCACCCTGACCGCCACCTTCACCACCCCCTAGGAGCCCGCCCGATGAGCACGCCCCTGCTGCAACTGAATCACTACTTCGGGATCCGCCAGCAGCCCCTGCGCCGGGTGCTCATCTACGCGCCGACCCTCATCTGGGTGCAGCAGGGCCGCAAGCAGCTGTGGTGGCGGGAGCAGCGCCTCTCCTTTGACAAGGAGAGCTGGCTGCTGATCCCGGCGGGTCACCGGCTCACCTTCGTCAACCAGCCGGAGCAGGGCACGTTTCGCTCCCAGGCGCTCACCCTGCTGGCCCCGCCACCGGCCGAGTGGCTGGCAGAGAGCCCCCTCGATCTCCTCAAGCCACCGGCCATCAGGGTGACGTCGGCCCTCGCCTTCTGCTTCGATCTCGTCACCACCATGGCGCAGCGGCAGCTCTGCGAGACGGCCCAGACCCAGCTGCTGCAAGGGTTTTATGGCGAGCTCAGGGAAGCGGGGGGCCTTGGCCTGCTCTTTCCTGCCACCACCATGACCCTGGGGGAGCGGCTGGCCCGTTACCTCAGCGTGGAGCCTGGTCTCGATCACCGGCTGGAGACGGTAGCGACCCACTTCGCCATGAGCCGCGCCTCTCTGGTCCGCAAACTGGCCGCCGAGGGGCGCAGCTTTCGCCAGGTGCTGACCCAGGTACGCCTGGGGCACGCCCTCACCCTGCTGCAACAGGGGCTCACGCCGCTTCAGACCGCCCTCGCCTGTGGCTACGACTCCCCCGGCCGCTTTGCCGCGCGCTTCAAGGAGGAGTTCGGCCTGACCCCCCACCAATACCTGCGTACCTGCCCCTCCTCTCTCTCACTGACTGCCACCACAAAAGTAAATAATTACTAAAATGCAAAGCTATGTAACCTCGTGTAACCGGGTGATCCGGCTCACACTCGCCCCTCCTGCACTGTGACACAGCGCCAACAATCCCGTCAGAATCGCCCTATAATGGCTCTCACAAACGCTTTCACTAAAACAAATACTAAAAAACACCTTCCTTAACCTACAAAAACTGTCATTGGAGCGAGAGATGTTTCGTAAAAGTTTACTATCCGTCACCCTGAGCGTCGCCCTGTTCGGCCTCACTGCCTGCAACGGCAATGACTCCAGCAGCCCGGCCGCCCCCAGCGCCACCCTGGCGAACCAGTATCAGAACGTGATCGACCGCAGCGGCACCCCGCTCCAGTTCCGTGACTTTGACAGCTACGCCAACCTCAAATACAACCCGCTGCTCGATCTCGGTGCCTGGCACGGCTTCCTGCTGCCCGCCAGCGACAGCGAGTGGGGCGGCTTCACCGGCCCCATGGTCATCGCCGAGGAGTACAGCCTCTTCTTCGCAAGCGAGCTGGACAAGCTGACCCTGAGCGACGAGAGCGGCCGCGCCTTTCCGCTCACCAGCGCCAGCAAGCACGAGATCTACGCCATCCCCGGCGCCCTGGTGCAACGCTTCGAATTCGACCCCTTCACCCTGGAGCTGGAGCTGCGCTACGGCGATGCCCGCACTGCGCTGGTTCGCACCCGCCTCATCAACCACACTGACGCCCCCCTCACCCTCAAGCTCAACTGGCAGGGGGAGCTGCTCAACCAGTGGGATGCCAACAAGACGGTCGCCGAGCAGTACCCCGCCTGGACCCGCACCATCAGCCAGACCGAGCGCGGCGTGGCATTCCAGTTCGGCAAGCTGCGCAGCACCTGGAACATCATGCAAAGCGGCAGCGCCAGCTACCGCATCGATCGCACCCTGCCCAGTCGCACCACCCTCGACGAACAGGGCCTCGGCTACGTGAGCGAGGCCAGCCTCACCCTGGCAGCCAAGGGCCAGCAGGATATCTACACCCTGCAGAGCTATGTCCACAGCAGTGCTGACGCGAGTCGCTTCGAGCAGAGCCGCCAGGCGCTGCTGGCCGACCCCGCCAGCCATTTCGACGACTCCATCCGCCGCTGGGAGGATTACCTGGCGCGCGGCCTCTCCAATCAGGGGATCCCGGAGTCGGAGCGGCGCATCGCGGTCAAGGCGATGGAGACACTCAACGGCAACTGGCGCTCGCCGGCCGGTGCCATCCTGCACGACGGGGTGACCCCCTCCAACACCGCCCGCTGGTTCGACGGGGTCTGGGCCTGGGACAGCTGGAAACACGCCTATGCCATGGCCCACTTCAACCCGGAAGTGGCCAAGAACAACGTACGCGCCATGTATGACTACCAGATCCAGGCCGATGACCCGGTCCGGCCGCAGGATGCCGGCATGGTGATCGACGCCGTCTTCTACAACAAGCTCGCCGATCGGGGTGGCGAAGGCGGCAACTGGAACGAGCGGGACACCAAGCCGCCCCTCTCCGCCTGGGCCATCTGGGAGATCTACAGCGCCACCCAGGACAAGGCCTTCATCGCCGAGATGTATCCGAAGATCCAGGCCTATCACGACTGGTGGTATCGGGCGCGGGACAACAACCGCAACGGCATCATCGAATATGGCGCCACCCGCCACGTCGAGCACAACGACGAGTTCGGCAACATCACCTTCAAGGTGCAGTACCCGACGGGGGCTCCGGCCGGGCTGGATCTGTCGAGCTGTACCAATGAAGGAGATGGCTGGTATGGCTGCGCTGGCATGGCGCTCTATCAGCAGGTATTGAGCGTTGGCGGCTACGCCGACATGGATATCGGCGCCCAGCACGGGGCCGGCTGGGAGTCCGGCATGGACAACGCCGCCCGCTTCGGCTTTATCGAGCCGGATCAGCTCAAGCGCTATGCCGACAAGACCTATGGCGGCGACATGGCCAAGGCGCGCCAGGACTGGAACGTCTTCTTCTTCGAAAACCATCAGGATGACGGCAGCCTCATCGGCTTCTCCATCGATCAGGAGTCGGTGGAGCTCAACGCCTTCCTCGCCAAGGAGAAACGCATCCTGGCCGACATGGCCGAGCTGCTAGGCAAGCCGGACGAGGCGAGCCGCTATCGCGAAGGGGCGGCCCAGCTGGCCGGTTATATCAACAGCTGCCTGTTCGATGAGGCCTCCGGCTTCTATTACGATCGCCAGATAGCCCAGGGGGATCTGCCCGACGCCAACGGCTGCGTCGGCAAGCTGTTGACCGCCCGCGGCCGTGGCCCGGAAGGGTGGAGCCCGCTCTGGGCCGAGGTGGCGGACAAGGAGAAGGCGGCGCGGGTGCGCGAGGTGATGCTCAATGCCCAGGAGTTCAACACCAAGGTGCCGCTCGGCACGGCGGCACTGACCAACCCGGCCTACGACCCCGACATCTACTGGCGCGGCCGGGTCTGGCTGGATCAGTTCTACTTCGGGGTGAAGGGGCTGGAGAACTACGGCTATCGCAGCGATGCCCAACAGCTCGTCAACAAGCTGTTTAGCAATGCCGAGGGGCTGGCGGGCAGCGGCCCCATCCGCGAAAACTACAACCCGGAGACCGGCGCCATGCAGGGGGCCAGCAACTTCAGCTGGAGCTCGGCCCACCTCTACATGCTCTATCGCAACTTCCTGAAAACCGAGGGTTGATCCCTCTTTGCAGCAATGAGCCAACAAAAAGGCCTCCGCAAGGGAGGCCTTTCTTATGGCTGCGCCGCAGGTGGCGACTTACTTGACGGTCACCCGGGCAAACTTGCGCTTGCCAACCTGGTAGACGGCGGTACCGGCACCGATGAGTGCCTTGCCATCGTCCAGCTTCTCGCCGTCGCGCTTCACCGCGCCCTGCTTGATCATCCGCAGCGCTTCGGAGGTGGTGGCCACCAGATCGGCATCTTTGAGCAGGTTGGCGATGGCCAGCCCTTCCCCTTCCAGTGCCAGCTCGACTTCCGGCATGTCGTCCGGAATGGCGTTCTTGGAGAAGCGCTGGGTGAAATCTTCGTGGGCCGCTTCGGCCGCCGCCTCGTCGTGATAACGGGCGATGATCTCCTTGGCCAGCCAGATCTTCACGTCGCGCGGGTTGAGAGTACCGGCGGCGATGCCCGCCTTGAACTCTTCGATTTCAGCCAGCGGACGGAAGGAGAGCAGTTCGTAGTAGTTCCACATCAGATCGTCGGTGATGGACATGATCTTGCCGAACATCTCGCCCGGGGCATCGTGCACGCCGATGTAGTTGGCAGCGGACTTGGACATCTTCTTGACGCCATCCAGACCCACCAAGAGCGGCATCATCAGCACGCACTGGGTCGCCATGCCGGCATCTTTTTGCAGCTCGCGGCCCATCAGCAGGTTGAACTTCTGGTCGGTACCGCCCAGCTCGACGTCCGCCTTCAGCGCGACCGAGTCATAGCCTTGCAGCAGCGGATAGAGGAATTCGTGAATGGCGATGGACTGGCCGTTGCTGTAGCGCTTCTTGAAGTCGTCGCGCTCCATCATGCGGGCCACGGTCTGCTTGGCCGCCAGCTTGATCATGCCGGTCGCGCCCAGCTCGCTCAGCCAGGTCGAGTTGTACTCGATGCGGGTCTTGGCGGGATCGAGGATCTTGAACGCCTGCTCGGCATAGGTGAGGGCGTTGTGCTTGATGGCCTCTTCGGAGAGCGGCGGACGGGTGGCGTTCTTGCCGGAGGGGTCACCCACCATGGCGGTGAAGTCACCGATCAGCAGGATCACTTCATGGCCCAGATCCTGGAAGGTCTTCAGCTTGTTGAGGATCACGGTATGACCCAGGTGGATGTCCGGCGCGGTCGGGTCCATCCCCAGCTTGATGCGCAGGGGGCGCCCTTCCTTCAACTTGGCGATCAGTTCTTCTTCAACCAGAATTTCTTCCGCTCCGCGCTTGATCTCGGCTAGCGCCACCTCGAGCTGGGACATTTTTTGACTCTCCAATCACGATTCCACAGGGCCAGACATATTACTGGAATGGCGGGCCAATTGGAAAGGCGGTAAACTCCGACCTTCTTCCGGGTTCAACTTTGTCTGCTTCTCATGGTCCTTTGGCACGCCTTCAACTCTCTCCCTCACTGGCACCGCAAGATGGTGCTGATCCTGAGCATCATGGTGATGATGCTGGCGGCCTGGCCGAGCGAACAGGCAGTCGCCACCCGGGTCGATGACAACGACAACGAACTGGCCGTCGAGCAGCAGGTCGACGAGGAGGCCCAGCTGGCACGGGCCGAGCCCGTCACCCCGCCCAAACCGCGCTATGTCACCAGACAGGTGAAGGTGCGAAGCGGCGACAACATGGGGGTCATCTTCCAGCGCCTGGGCCTCAGCACCACGGATCTGCACCTCATCGACCAGCTCGAGGGCACGGATACCCTGCGCCTGCTCAAACCCGGTCAGGAGCTCACCTTCAAGCTCACCAAGGGCGGCGAGCTGCACAGCCTCTATTACCCCCACAGCCTGGAGCAGGCGCTCAAGGTGAACCGCCGGGATGACGGCTTCGTGGCCAGGCCGGTGAAGATCGAGCTCGACACCCGCGAACAGGTGGCCCAGGGGGAGATCCGCTCCAGCTTCTGGGGCGCCGCCGTCGAAGCGGGCATGACGGAAGACCAGATCATGGATCTCGCCGCCATCTTCGGCTGGGACATCGACTTTGCCCAGGACCTGCAACCGGGGGACAGCTTCCGGGTGGTCTACCAGGACAAATACCAGGATGACGAGCGGGTTGCTTCCGGCGACATCCTGGCCGCCGAGTTCGTCAACCAGGGGGCCATCTACCGCGCCGTGCTGAATGAGGATGGCAACTACTACACCCCGGACGGCAAGGCGATGCGCAAGAGCTTCCTGCGCGCGCCGGTCAACTTCAAATACATCAGCTCCAACTTCAATCCGCGCCGCCTTCACCCGGTCACCGGCAAGGTGCGTCCCCACAACGGCATCGACTACGTGGCGCCGGTGGGGACCCCCATCATGGCGGCGGGCGGCGGCAGCGTGGTGGCCGCCGGCTACAACCAGTTCAACGGCAACTACGTCTTCATCAAGCACGCCGGCAACTACGTGACCAAGTACCTGCACCTCTCCAAGCGCACCGTCAACAAGGGGCAGCGAGTGAAGCAGGGGCAGACCATCGGCCTGCTTGGCGGCACCGGCCGGGTCACAGGCCCGCACCTGCACTATGAATTCGTGGTGGGCGGCGTGCACAAGAACCCGCGCACCCTCAACCTGCCCCAGGCGGAGTCTCTCAGCGGGCGGGCGCTGGCCAGCTTCAAGGCCCAGGCCATGCCCCAGCTGGCCAAGCTGGACAGCCCCGAGCTGCAACTGGCCAGAAACAAGGGCAACGGCGACGACAGCTGAACGCTGTCGACCAAGGTGGAACACGGTATCAGACCGTTCCTCTGCACCACTGAAGAGGTGATGTCATGAGCGGGCCATATATCCGATTGATGTCGGGGACCAAGGCGGAACACGGTATCGAACCGTTCCTCTGCATCATTGAAAGGGGGTTGTCATGACTGAGCGCTATATAGGCTGGATGCCCGGTACCAGAGCGGGGCATGGTATCGAACCGTTCCCCTGCATCATTGAAAGGGGGTTGTCATGACTGAGCGCTATATAGGCTTGATGTCCGGTACCAGCATGGACGGTATCGACGCCGTGCTGGTGCAGCTCGAGGGGGATGCACTGCGGGTCGAGGCGGCGCTGTGCCATCCCTGGCCTGCCGATACGGCTCGCACCCTGCATGCGCTTTGCACCCCGGGGGAGAACGAAATCGACCGCATGGGGGTCGCCGACAACCTGGTGGCCCGCGAATTTGCCGCCGCCACCCAGGCCCTGCTCGCGAAGGCGGCGCTGACTCCCAAGGAGATTCGCGCCATCGGCAGTCACGGCCAGACCATACGCCACCGCCCTGCCCTCGGCTTTACCCTGCAAATTGGCAACGCGGCCCTGCTGGCGGCCCTGACCGGCATCGACGTGGTGGCCGATTTTCGCACCATGGACATGGCCCTCGGCGGTCAGGGGGCGCCCCTGGTGCCCGCCTTCCATCAGGCGCTCTTTGCCCGCCCTGGCGCCCTTCGAGTGGTGCTGAACCTCGGCGGCATTGCCAATATCTCGGTGCTGCCCGGCCAGACCGACGGGGGGGCGGGTTCAGGGGTATATGGCTTCGATACCGGCCCCGCCAACACCCTGCTCGACGGCTGGTATCGCCGCCACCAGCCCCACGGTGGCAGCTATGATGCCGGTGGCCAGTGGGCCGCCAGCGGCAGGCTTATCCCTGCGCTGCTGGAGCAGTTGCTGGCTCACCCCTACTTCGCCGCCCCCGCCCCCAAGAGCACGGGGCGTGAGATGTTCACCCTCGACTGGCTCGACGGCGAGCTGGACGGCTGCACATACGCCCCCGCAGATGTGCAGCGTACCCTGCAATCCCTCACCTGCCACAGCATCGCCCGCCAGTTGCCCGCCCACAGTGATGCGCCAACCCGGCCCGAGCTGTTTGTCTGCGGCGGCGGCGCCCACAACGCCCCCCTGCTGGCGGAGCTCGCCGCCCTGCTACCCGACTGGCATCTGACCAGCACCGCCCAGCTCGGCCTTGCACCGGACTGGGTGGAAGGGGCCGCCTTTGCCTGGCTGGCACAGCGCTTTATCCAGCGAAAGCCGGGCAACCTGCCTGCGGTGACCGGTGCGAGCCGCCCGGCGGTGCTGGGCGCCCTCTATCCCGCCTGAGCCGCTTCCCGAGCGCCCTCCCCCTAATGGAACAAGCCCGAACAGGTGCACCTGTTCGGGCTTGTTGTTATTCCTGACGCCGGATGGCGCAGACCCGTCACTCTGTGCTCCCTACCCGAGCCGCTCTTTCAACCTGGCCGCCTGCGCCTTGAAGGTCTCATAATCGGCGACATGCCGACTCCTGGCGGCGGTGATCCACTGCACGCCCGTCTCGTCGGCGTGGGAAAATTCGATGCAAAACTCATATTTCGCGCTGGAGAGCAGCCCCATCAGGGCGCCAGACAGAAAACCCACCAGGGGCAGGAAGAGCACGATGAGCCAGTTGCCCGCCTGCTCGTAGGAAGGGGTGAAGTAAAAGAGCACACTGGAGGTAACTACTCCCAGCAACAAGGTCTTCTTGAGCCGCTCCATCCAGCCGAGTGCTTTTACCTGCACGCCGACGATGCGGCCCAGATCGTAGCAATCCTTGTTGACCCTCAGTGTGTTGTCCGACTGCTCAATGGCAATGGCCATCCTGATACTCCGTTCTGTTGGCTATGGCGATAAGGGGTTGCCGTGGCGGCCCCGGGTTGTGCATCCCGAGGGCATGACGGGACCAGCGGCCAGCCACGGGGGCAATAGGCAGCGCCTCCCCCCAACAGGAACACACGCTGCGCATGGTATCGTATGGCGCCAAACATCAAAAGACGTTCACATCAAAAGGCGAGGTGGATCACCTTCTGCCCGACCCTTGTCCCCCGTGCAGCCGTTGGCTTTTCTGGCCATCCCCTCTTGGGCAAGGTAGCCGGGGGATCAGGGGTCAGTGAGATAACAGCCCCGTGATGACCCTCAGGAGGGGCGGGCCGATGGGATGGCACCATGGGCCCGCACCTCGAGAGCACTCCCATGGCCCTAGAAGGCCCACTTCAGGAAGCGGTTTACCTGGCGCTTGACCGGTGCACAGAGCGGCGGTTTGGGAGGCTCCAGGTTGATTTGTCTGCGGCCCACCCTGGCTTCGCCCCGCAGCAGGATCTGGAGATAGTGGGAGTGCTGGCGCTGGATGAATCGAGAGATCTCATGGGCCCAGGGTTTGGGGACTCCCCACAGGGTCGAGGCCAGGGCGCCGACGATACAGAAGAAGGCGGGCTCGTGCATGCCCATCCTGACGCCATTCTCCAGCGCCTCCTTGAAGGAGCCCGAATGGGCGATGCAGGTCATCACATTGACCATGAAGGCGGCATAGTCATCTTCCCCGCCGTGGCCCACCCTGGCCACCAACCCGGCCTGTGGCCTGTAGCCGAACTGGTGGCCGATGTGCTCAAGCACTGCATTGCGCTGGCGAATGACCTTGGCATAGAACATCAGCATGGCGGTACAGTCGAGCGCCTGGCTCAAGGCCGCCTGATGGGGATGGGTCTGGGTGGGACGGGACGGGGCGTGGTCAGCAGCGCGATCTCCTCCGATATGGCGAGCAGACCGATGGGCACCGCCGTGCTGATAAAGGCGAGATCAATGGCGATCGCCAGGTCCTGGCCCTCCTCCATCCGGCCAATGACCACCTGCTCGGCAAAGAGGCGACGCTGGCGCTCGATAAAGGCGCCATAGATCAGGGCCCTGAACTTCTTCTGGGGATAGGGGGTATCGAGCAGGGTCTCCATGGTCAGGATGGCGGCACCGGTGCGACCGCGCAGTTGATAGTCGGGGGCGAGGGGGAAGTGCTTGCCTAGGCGGGGGGGTGGCCGAAACCCGCTGGTGCGGCTGTACATGTCACCCAGAATGAATCCAAGCATAAAACCTCCGAAGTCAGATGACGGGGATCGCGATGCGATCGCATGTGCCACTCCCGGGCAGATGAGTGCCGATCCGTGCTGCTCGTCGGCAGGGTCCCTGATTTCATTATTAATCATACAGTTAATAATCCACCCAAACCCCGACCCAGGTCGCAATAACGGCAGTTGATGACAAAGAACACAAATAAGGATGGTGCGGTGAAGATGAGCCGGCTGCATCGCAAGGAGTGCGGGATACGCCAGGGCGGCAAAGCAGGGCGGACTCCGGGGCCCCCTCACAGCGAGGGTCATGACAGGAGTGATATGCATCGGGGGGCGGCAAGTCGGGGCAGGCAAGGGGAAGGCCCCCTCCCCTTGCTTATGAGCCCTGCTGGCGGGCTGCGTTCGCGCCGCTGAAAAGATATGGCATAGGCGGTGTGGCGACCCGCCCATGTCAGCCTCCGCCGCAGGGGCTAAAAAGCGCCCTCTCTTTCTCCCGTATTTATGTCATGACCTGTGGCCATGCAAAGAGGGTGAATGTTATTTCAGTGTGCTCGCCGCAGCATATTTTGGCGGCGCTGAACAGGGCGTCGAGAGAGCGATAAATAGATAGCTATGCAAAACCGGGAGAATAAGCTGCAATTTCGCCAAAAGTATTAACGGAGGATTCACAGGCTGTAACCCTGATGCGCGACAATATGGCGCTATCTGGTTCCACTTTCATGGTAAAGCGGGATCATCATCACCTTTATTTGCCATGCCCGTCATGAATTGAATCGCAAAATGAATATATTTCACTCTGTTGAGCCACCTCATAGAAACAGGATCCCGGTTTGCATCCCCGGATAACCGCCCCCTAGAATTCTCCCGTCTGAATCACCAGGCCAACTTCTCTCCCTTGTCTGCTGCACGCGCTGTCTGCATCGAAACAGGGCTCGACACTGTGATGATCGTTCTCCTTTTCTCCGTCGCCCTGCGGCGGGAACGGGCAACTGTTGCCGCAATATCACGAGTCATCAGCGTGCCGTATTCGGCCAGGGAAGAACAATGCGGCCCGGACCCTACATCAAAAACGAAAAAGGAGTATCGCCATGAGTGGTACCATCATCAAATCCGCCAGAAATACCCCCAATGCGCCTCAGGATCTGGGGCCCTATACCCAGAGCGTGGCTTTCTCCCACTACAACAATATTGCCGCCCAGCTCCCCGTCAATCCGAAAACGGGCGCGCTGGTCGCAGGGGATATCCAGGCGCAGGCCAGACAGTGTCTCACCAATATCCAGGCCATCGTCCAGAGCATTGGCCACGGCATGGAGGACATGGTGAAGGTGACCCTGTTCCTCGCGGACATCGCCGACCTCGATGCCGTCAACGCCGTCTATCGGGAATTCTTCCCCCACTCGCTGCCGACCCGCACAGTGCTCGCCGTCGCCGGTCTGCCGCTCGGCGCCGGGGTGCAGATGGACGCCCTGCTCTCCAACGGGGAAGGCACCTTCCCCCAGGCTCCCTGCCCGCTGCTCAAACTCGCCCGCAATAGCGACCACGCACCGCAGGATCCGCTCTCCAGCCAGAGCGTCGCCTTCTCCCATTACAACAATATCGGTGCCCAGCTGCCCCTCGACCCCGCCTCCGGTGCCCTGGTTGACGGTGGCATCCGCGAGCAGGCGGCCCAGTGCCTGCGCAATATCAAAACCGTGCTGGAGAGCATCGACGTGCCCTTCGACGACATCGTCAAGGTGACTGTCTATCTGACCAATCTGGCGGATCTCGACGCCGTCAACGAGGTCTACACCACCTTCTTCCCGGACTCCGCCATCGCCCGCGCCGTCGCCTATCTGCCCGCCCGCTCTGTGGTCAGTGCCGTCGCCCTGCCGCTGGGCGCCCGGGTGCAGATGGATGCGGTCATCTCCCACGGTGACGGTACCCCGCCACAGCTGGTGGAAGACAGGCACAACCTGGTGATTCGTGCCCGCAATACCGACAAAGCACCGAGAAGCCCGCTGCATACCCAGAGCGTCGCCTTCTCCCACTACAACCATGTCGCCGGCCAGCTGCCGATCGACATGGCCACCGGCAAGGTGCTGACCGGTTGCGTCCGTGAGCAGACCGCCCAGTGCCTGAGTCATATCAAGGCCATCGTCGAGAGCATCGGCCATGTGATGGACGATATCGTCAAGGTCAATATCCAGGTGAAGAACATCGAGGATCTGGAGGACGTGGATGCCATCTACGCCAAATATTTCCCGGGCTATCTGCCTGCCCGCACCGTATTCGGGGTAAGCGAACTGCCCGCCGGCGCCTTGGTGCAGATGGATGCGGTGATGTCCAATGCGGAAAGCACCCCGCCGCAGGTGTAACACGTTGCTTTTACGATAAAAAGACACCGGCTTAGGCCGGTGTCTTTTTATTTAAAAATATAATAGCAACTGAGAATATCACTGTTTACCTTCGCCAGTACTTGGACTTACTTTATCAACCAAATCACGGATGAACTCAATACAATAGAATAAATCAGAAATACTTACGGCCGGCAACCCTAGTTTCTCATATGAATATCTGCTTCTGACGAAAAGCTTATCGTAAGGCCTAACTAGCTCGATTAATTCACCGAAGGAGTGATTAATTGACCCATTATCAAACAAATTACCAATATTAATTTTAACAGCATCATCAACATTAGCTAAAATAATACTTAAGTCGTGCTCGCATGTCTTAGCCTTTTCCGTAACCTCGCCACCTCTACTACCATCTGAATATGTTTCATAGTTTTCAATAACTGAAAGTGTATTTAGTGACTTTATGTATAGCTCCATTGCCAGTGCTGCATTTGTTAGCATTGGCAGTAATACTCCGGAGCCTGGTGGCATATCTTTTAGAATTTTAGCGCTCTGATAAAACTGTTCAGCCGCATCCAAAACCACGATGTTAGGTATTTCTAGCCGCTTATATCTTTTCATCATACTTTACCGTTATCAACCTTACATTGATAATATTGATAAAATCACTTAATAGCTGTCATGTACAGATAATAAAAGTCAGACTGACTAAATAAAAAGCGCCTCCCGAGGGAGGCGCTTTTCAATTCAGAATCAAGCAATCAACGATTACAGGGACTCTGCGGTCGCAACCACGTTTTCCACGGTAAAGCCGAATTCCTTGAACAGCAGCTCGGCCGGGGCGGACTCACCGAAGGTGCGCATACCGATGATCTTGCCGCCGAAACCGACGTACTTGTACCAGTAGTCGGCGATGCCCGCTTCGATGGCCACACGCTTGGTGACGGCGGCCGGCAGGACGGACTCCTTGTATTCGGCGGACTGGGCATCGAACACGTCGGTAGACGGGATGGAGACCACGCGCACGGCACGGCCCTTGGCAGTCAGCTGCTCATAGGCGGCAACGGCCAGCTCCACTTCGGAACCGGTGGCGATCAGGATCAGTTCCGGGGTACCGGCGCAATCCTTCAGCACGTAACCACCCTTGGCGGCATCGGCCAGTTGCTGGGCGGTGCGGTCCATCTGGGCCAGGTTCTGACGGGAGAAGATCAGGGAGGTCGGGCCGTCGGTACGCTCGATGGCGTGTTTCCAGGCGATGGCGGACTCTACCTGGTCACACGGGCGCCAGGTGCTCATGTTCGGGGTCAGACGCAGGGAGGCGATCTGCTCGACCGGCTGGTGAGTCGGGCCATCTTCACCCAGACCGATGGAGTCGTGGGTGTAAACGAAGATGGCGCGCTGCTTCATCAGGGCGGCCATGCGCAGGGCGTTGCGGGCGTACTCCATGAACATCAGGAAGGTGGCGCCGTAGGGGATGAAACCACCGTGCAGGGCGATGCCGTTCATGATGGCGGACATGCCGAACTCGCGCACGCCGTAGTGGATGTAGTTGCCTGCGGCGCTCTCGGGAGTCAGGGACTTGGAGCCGGACCACATGGTCAGGTTGGACGGCGCGAGATCTGCGGAGCCGCCCATGAATTCCGGCAGCAGCTTGCCGAAGGCTTCCAGGGAGTTCTGGGACGCTTTACGGGTCGCGATCTTGGCCGGGTTGGCCTGCAGGGTTTCGATGATCTTGGCGGATTCAGCAGCCCAGTTGGCCGGCAGCTCGCCAGCGGTACGGCGCTTGAACTCGGCAGCCAGGGCCGGGTGAGCGGCTTCATAGGCGGCGAACTTGGCAGCCCAGTCGGATTCGAGCTTGGCACCCTTCTCCTGACCGTTCCACTCGGCGGCGATGTCGGAAGGGATGACGAACGGCGCGTGGTCCCACTTCAGGAAGGCACGGGCGGCGGCGATCTCGTCGTTGCCCAGCGGTGCGCCGTGGCAATCGTGGGAGCCGGACTTGTTCGGGGAACCGTAGCCGATGATGGTGCGGCAGCAGATCAGGGTCGGCTTGCCGGTCTCGGCCTTGGCGGCTTCGATGGCGGCGTTGATGGCTTCCGGGTTGTGACCGTCAACGGCCGGGATGACGTGCCAGCCGTAGGCTTCGAAGCGCTTGGGCGTGTCGTCGGTGAACCAGCCTTCTACGTGACCGTCGATGGAGATACCGTTGTCATCCCAGAATGCAATCAGCTTGCCCAGACCCAGGGTGCCGGCCAGGGAGCAGGCTTCGTGGGAGATACCTTCCATCAAGCAGCCGTCGCCCATGAAGGCGTAGGTGTAGTGGTCAACGATGTCGTGACCCGGCTGGTTGAACTGCTCGGCCATGGCCTTCTCGGCGATCGCCATGCCCACGGCGTTGGTGATGCCCTGACCCAGCGGACCGGTCGTGGTTTCAACGCCCGGCGCATAACCGTACTCCGGGTGACCCGGGGTGCGAGAGTGCAGTTGGCGGAAGTTTTTCAGATCGTCGATGGAGAGGTCATAACCGGAGAGGTGCAGCAGGGAGTACAGCAGCATGGAGCCGTGGCCGTTGGAGAGAATGAAACGGTCGCGGTCGGCCCACTTGGGGTTGTTCGGGTTGTGTTTGAGGTGGCTGCGCCACAGCACTTCAGCGATATCCGCCATTCCCATGGGGGCGCCCGGGTGACCGGAGTTGGCTTTTTGAACGGCATCCATACTCAATGCACGAATGGCATTGGCAAGCTCTTTACGAGAAGGCATCTGTATCTCCTGCGATTGCTTCATTTGATGGCCAAGATTAAGGCGCGTTATTGTCCCAGCAGGGGGCGCGGCGTGCAAATATTATCTGGGCGAATAAAGTGGCTTTGGGAGCACAATCGCTTTTCTGGGCGGGGAAAACGATTCAATCCGCCCCCTGCCTTACCTCCATGGAGGTGGATCCCTTCCCCATCCCGCCCCGGGCGGCTCCACCCCCAAATAGTGCTGGCAATCACCGGATGACCTATTTAAAATAGACGTCCAGATGTAGATACCTCTACAGTCATCCTGTCATTATCCGGTTATGGCCAAGGCGATAACCCTTACGAATCGAGAACCAAACATGGCAAAGCTGTTTACTTCCGAGTCGGTCTCCGAAGGCCATCCCGATAAAATCGCCGACCAGATCTCCGACGCGGTGCTGGACGCCATCCTGCAGCAGGACACCAAGGCGCGCGTCGCCTGCGAAACCCTGGTCAAGACCGGCATGGTGATGGTAGCCGGCGAAGTGACCACCTCTGCCTGGGTCGACATCGAACAGATCGTGCGCGACACCGTGCGCGAGATTGGTTACACCCACTCCGACATGGGCTTCGACGCCGACTCCTGCGCCGTGCTGAACGCCATCGGCAAACAGTCTCCGGACATCAACCAGGGCGTCGACCGTACCGACCCGCTGGAGCAAGGTGCCGGTGACCAGGGCCTGATGTTCGGCTACGCCACCAACGAAACCGACGTGCTGATGCCCGCGCCCATCACCTACTCCCACCTGCTGGTGAAGCGTCAGGCAGAAGTGCGCAAGAACGGCACCCTGCCGTGGCTGCGTCCGGACGCCAAGAGCCAGCTGACCTTCGCCTACGACGACGCAGGCAAGATCCTGGGTGTGGATGCCGTGGTGCTCTCCACCCAGCATTGCGACTCCATCAGCCACAGCGATCTGGTGGAAGCGGTGCGCGAAGAGATCATCAAGCCGGTGCTGCCCGCCGAGTGGATCAACAAGGACACCAAGTACTTCATCAACCCGACCGGCCGTTTCGTCATCGGCGGCCCCATGGGTGACTGCGGTCTGACCGGTCGCAAGATCATCGTCGACACCTACGGCGGCATGGCCCGTCACGGTGGTGGCGCCTTCTCCGGCAAGGATCCGTCCAAGGTGGACCGCTCTGCCGCCTATGCCGCCCGCTACGTGGCCAAGAACATCGTGGCCGCAGGTCTCGCGGATCGCTGTGAAGTGCAGGTCTCCTACGCCATCGGCGTGGCCGAGCCCACCTCCATCAGCGTCGAAACTTTCGGCACCGGCAAGGTGGCCGAAGCCCTACTGGTCAAGCTGGTGCGCGAGTTCTTCGAGCTGCGCCCCTATGGTCTCATCGAGATGCTGGATCTGAAGCGCCCGATCTACCAGGCAACCGCCGCTTACGGCCACTTCGGCCGCGACGAGTTCCCCTGGGAGAAGACCGACAAGGCCGAGCTGCTGCGCGCTGCCGCTGGCCTGTAAGGCTCGAGGTTGTGATAAAAGGGGAGCCTGGCTCCCCTTTTGCTTTTGTGTCCTGTCCCGAGGATCCCATGCCTGCCACTGCCACCCGGCTTGACCCCGCCCTCATCGAGACGCTGCTCGCACGCGTCGATGCCTGCTTTGTGCAGGCCGAAACGCGTCTTGGCCGCACCTTCCCCCGCCCGCAAGTCCACTGCAACATGCGGGGCCGGGCGGCAGGCTCGGCGCGGCTGCAAACCTGGGAGCTGCGTTTCAATCCGGCGCTCTATCAGGCCAATCAGCAGGCGTTTCTCAGGGAAGTGGTGCCCCACGAGGTGGCGCACCTGCTGGTCTATGCGCTCTGGGGAGAGGGGCGCGGCAAGAGCCGGGTACTGCCCCACGGTCGCCAGTGGCAGTCGGTGATGCGGGAGCTGTTCGGTCTCGAACCCAGCACCACCCACAGCTTCGATCTGGGGGTGCTGGCCCAGCGCACCTTCGTGTATGCCTGCGCCTGCCAGCAGCATCCCCTCTCCGTGCGCCGCCACAACAAGGTGATGCGCGGCGAGGCCCGCTATCACTGCCGCCGCTGTCGCCAGCCCCTGGTGTGGCAGCGCGACACGACGGCGGATTGAGTCACCCCGTGTCGCGCTCCTGTGATAGGGTGCGCGCCTACTTCATTCAACTGTCTCATTGCCAAGGATATTCATGTTTCGCCCTCTGCTCTCCCTCTGCCTGGCCCTGCTGGTCAGCGCCCCGGCCCATGCCGACAACATCCAGACCTTTCGCGCCGCCAAGCAGGATCTGAACAAGCTCTACCAGAGCCACCCCGTCACCTTCTACTGCGGCTGCAACATCAAGTTCAGCGGCAAGAAGATGGCCCCCGACTGGGAGAGCTGCGGCTACCTGCCGCGCAAACAGGCCGAGCGGGCCTCCCGCATCGAATGGGAGCACGTGGTGCCCGCCTGGGAGTTCGGCCACCAGCTCCAGTGCTGGCAGGACGGGGGTCGCAAGAATTGCGGCAAGAGCGACGAGTTCAACAGGATGGAGGGAGACATGCACAACCTCTTCCCTGCCATCGGCGAGGTGAACGGCGATCGGGCGAACTTCCGCTTCAGCGACTGGAACGGCAAACCGAACCAGTACGGCAAGTGCCAGATGCTGGTGGATTTCAAGGAGCGCCAGGTGCAGCCGCCCAAGGGGCCGGTGCGTGGCCAGATCGCACGCGCCTACCTCTACATGAGCCAGCAGTACGGACTGCGTCTGGCAGCCCAACAGCGCAAGCTTTACGAAGCCTGGGACAGGCAGTATCCGGCTGATCGCTGGGAGTGCGAGCGCAACCGCCGTATCGGCAAGCTGCAGGGCAATACCAATCCCTTCATTGAAAAGCAGTGCCAATAACCCCATTTGACCAGGGAGGGGGAGCGTCCCCCTCCTCCTGAATCCCTTCACTCTCTGTCTCGCGAGCCTTGCTCGCCGCCGTGCAGTAGGGTATTGAAGGGTTTCCAAGCAAGAGACTGACTATCAGCCATGCGCATTCCACGTATCTATGAACCGGCCAGCCTGCAGGTTGGCCAGACCCTCGCCCTGTCGGAAGACGGCGCCAATCACATCGGCCGCGTGCTGCGCATGCAGCCGGGCCAGCAGCTCGAGCTGTTCAACGGCGACGGCAACCAGTACCCCGCCACCATCGCCAACGTCGGCAAGAAGTCGGTGGAAGTGACCATCGACAGTTGCGAGACCCGCTCGGTGGAGTCCCCCCTTGCCATCCACCTGGGTCAGGTGATCAGCCGCGGCGACAAGATGGACTTCACCATCCAGAAATCCGTGGAGCTCGGCGTCACCTGCATCACGCCCCTCTTCTCCGAGCGCTGCGGCGTCAAGCTGCCCGCCGATCGGCTGGAGAAAAAACGCGAACAGTGGCAAAAAGTGGTGATCAGCGCCTGCGAGCAGTGCGGCCGCAATACCGTGCCCGAGGTGCGCATGCCGATGGAGCTCGACGCCTGGCTGGCGGAAGAGACCCAGGAGCTCAAGCTCAACCTGCACCCGCGCGCCCCTTACAGCATCAACACCCTGCCCATCCCCGAGCACGGCGTGCGCCTGCTGATCGGCCCGGAAGGGGGCTTGTCCAGCGACGAGATCGCCCGTACCGTGCAGGAAGATTTCAAGGAGATGCTGCTGGGGCCGCGGGTGCTGCGCACCGAAACCGCCGCCCTGACGGCGATTACTGCGCTTCAGTGCCGCTTTGGCGATCTGGCCTGACAGCCGACCCCACCCCGGCCCTCCCCTTCGAAGGGGAGGGAGCAACAGGCCCCTCCCCCCTTGTGAAGGGGGAGGCAGGGAGGGGGTCATCACATCCAATCGAGCCACAAGAAGGATATTCGGATGACCATCAAACTCGGCATCGTGATGGACCCCATCTCGGCCATCAACATCAAGAAGGACTCCAGCTTCGCCATGCTCGAAGAGGCGCAAAAGCGCGGCTACGAGCTGTTCTATCTGGAGATGAAGGATCTCTACATGGAGGCCGGTCGCGCCTTCGGTACCATGCGTCCGCTCACCGTCAAATATGACTATGCCGACTGGTATAGCCTCGGCGAGGTGGTGGATCAGCCGCTCTCCAGCCTGGACGTGATCCTGATGCGCAAGGATCCCCCCTTCGACACCGAGTTCATCTACGCCACCTACATGCTGGAGCGGGCCGAGGATGAGGGTTGCCTCATCGTCAACAAGCCCCAGAGCCTGCGCGACGCCAACGAGAAGCTCTACACCGCCTGGTTTGCCGAGCACACCCCGACCACGCTCGTCACTCGCAGAGCAGACAAGCTGCGTGCCTTCCACGCCAAGCACAAGGACGTCATCCTCAAGCCGCTCGACGGCATGGGCGGCGCCTCCATCTTCCGCATGAAGGAGGATGACGCCAACGTCGGCGTCATCATCGAGACATTAACCTCTCACGGCAGCCAGTACTGCATGGCGCAGACCTATCTGCCCGCCATCAAGGATGGCGACAAGCGGGTGCTGGTGGTGGATGGCGAGCCGGTACCTTACTGCCTGGCCCGCATTCCGGCCCAAGGTGAGACCCGTGGCAACCTGGCGGCCGGTGGCCGTGGTGAGGCCCGCCCCTTGAGTGACGCGGACTGGGCCATCGCCCGCGCGGTGGGCCCGACCCTGAAAGAGAAGGGGCTCATCTTCGTCGGCCTCGACATCATCGGCGATCGCCTGACCGAGATTAACGTCACCAGCCCGACCTGCATCCGCGAGATTGAGGCGGCCTTCGACGTCTCCATTACCGGCATGCTGATGGACGCCATCGAGCGCCGACTGGGCCGCTGACCCCTTGCCCAGCGACCCGTTGCCGCGGCGAGAAAACACACACAAGGGGCCATGAGGGCCCCTTTGACTGCCGCCCTCCTGCCGGCAAAAAGCGGTTTTGCCCGCCGCCATCAACTGCCATAATCACCCCAAATACCTTTGCACGCTTAGAGATACATACGCTCCATGCAAACACTGCAAAATCACTTTCTGCTCGCCATGCCGAGCCTCACGGACGCTTATTTCCAGCGCTCCCTGGTCTATCTGTGTGAACACAGCAGCGAAGGCGCCATGGGACTGGTGGTCAACATCCCGGTCGACATGGCCCTGGACGCCATGCTGACCAAGCTCAACCTCAATCCCCCCGCCACCGCCGAGATGAAACAGCCGGTGTTGCAGGGGGGGCCGGTGCACGGGGATCGCGGCTTCGTGTTGCACAGCTTCCGCCCGGGCTTCAACTCCACCCTGCAGGTGAGCGACGAGATGATGGTCACCACCTCCAAGGACATCCTGGAGACCCTGGGCACCGACGAGGCGCCGGACCACTGGCTGGTGGCGCTCGGTTACGCCGGCTGGAGTGCAGGCCAGCTCGAGCAGGAGCTGGTGGATGGCGCCTGGCTGGTGATCCCCCCCAATCCCAAGCTGGTCTTCGACACCCCCATCCACCTGCGCTGGCAGCAAGCCGCAGCGAGCATTGGGGTCAACCCTCTGCACCTCTCCAGCCAGGTGGGCCATAGCTGACACCCCGGCCCTCCCCTCCGGGGGAGGCGGCACGCTCCCCCCTCACGAGCAGGGGGAGACAGGGAGGGGTCTTCCCCCTTCATTTATCCATCCATTTCGAGGAGACCCCATGTCATCACGCAGCATCATGGGCTTTGACTACGGCACCAAGAGCATCGGCGTCGCCATCGGCCAGGAGCTCACGGGCAGCGCCCGCCCCCTTCGCTCCCTCAAGGCCAACGACGGCATCCCCAACTGGGACGAGATAGAGAAGCTGATCAAGGAGTGGCAACCGGATCTGCTGATCGTCGGTCTGCCGCTCAACATGGATGGCACGGACCAGGAGATCACGGTGCGGGCTCGCAAGTTCGGCAATCGCCTGCACGGTCGCTTCGGCAAGCCGGTGGAGTTCAAGGACGAGCGGCTCACCACCACGGATGCCCGCGCCCGCCTGTTTGAACGTGGCGGCTACAAGGCGCTGGACAAGGGGAGCGTGGACGGCGTCTCCGCCCAGCTCATCGTCGAAGCCTGGATGGAAGAGCAGTACGACTAAACCGGGGTGCCTCCTCCCCCTTGCTTCTCTTTCTCCGCCCCGCTCTCCATGGGCCCGCCCCAGGCAAAACGCGTCCTCCCCGCCGCGGCCAGTCCATAGAGCCGCCGGATCTCCCCCCGCAACCACATCACCTTGGCATCCTGATTGTGGCGCTTGTGCCACAGCAGGATGAAGGCGATCTCCAGCTGGGCATAGAGGGACTCTTCCAGCGGCAACGGCATGGGGATGAGGTCGGGGTGATGTCTGGCGGCATAGTCCGCGCAGTATGAAGGCACCACGGCGATCAGCTCGTGGCTCTTTTGGGCGGCGATGTGCAGCGCCTGCTCGAAGCTCGCCACCATGATGGGCACCTGCCGCCTGTGGCCTTCGTCCTCCAGCAGATCGTCCAGTGCCCAGCTGTCGCTGGCCTCCCACACCACGCTCACCTGGGGGCAGGCCAGAAAGCGGGTCAGCGACCACGTCTGCCCGAGCAAGGGGTGATCCTTGCGCAGGAACACCACGGGACGATCGCAGAACAGCACCTCGTGATCGATGTAATAGGGCAGCCGGTTGACCCTGGCATGGGAGCGGCCGTGGGTCTCCCGGGCACAGAAGCCGAGATCCGCCTCCCCATTGACGATGTCGTTGAGGGAGTGGTGATCCCAGCCCAGCATCCTGACCACGGAGTGGGGGTACTTCTGGTAGATGGTCGTGGGCAGCTCGCTCAGGAAGCTGATGCCGAAGGGGGACTCCATCACCAGACTGAAGCGGGCCCCCTCGGGGATCGCCTCGCGGTTGAGGGTGCTGATGCTCTCGGTGAGCTGGAACCAGGTCTTGAGCTCCTCTGCCAGGGTCAGGGAGAGGTTGGTCGGCTGCAAGCCCTGGCGCACGCGCACGAAGAGGGGGTCCCCGAACCAGTCCCGCAGCTTGCCGAGCGCCTTGCTCACCGCCGACGGGGTGACACACAGCTTCTTGGCCGCCCCCGCCACGCTGCGCTCCTGCATCAGGTGCCTGAAGACCACCAGCAGGTTCAAATCGAGTTCACCCAGATTGCGCATCGCTTCTCTCCTATCCCCGAGCCCGGACTCGCCGGATCGCACGCCATGGTAGCAGCACCTTCACCACCAGGTAACCGAGCAGCGCCAGCAGGAGTGCCAGGATCAGCATCCAGAGCGCAGGCATCCCCAGATGGCCCATCCCCCAGATGAAGAGCCCGGACAACCCTATCTGCATGATGCAGAGCAGGGCACTGGCCGATGCCACCTGATCCCCGCACACATCCAGCGCCTCCCCCATCGCCACCCCGAACCCGCAGGAAAAACCGATGCAGACCAGGGCACACCCCGCCAGCAGCCAGGACAGGCCGCCTTCGGGCCCGCTGCTGCACAACAGGGCGAACAAAGCCAGCAGGTAGGCGAGATGGGAGAGCGCCAGCACCCTTGCCTTGCCGAGCCAGCGCAGCAGCAAGGGGGTCAGGAAGGAAGCGGACATGCTCACCCCGGCCATCGCCATCATCAGCCGGGTGTACTGCTCGGGAGGCAGGCCGAACATGGTCATCAGGACGAGGGGCGAGACGCTTACATAGACCAGGATGGCGGTCACGCTGGCGCTGGTCAGCAAGGCGCGCTGCATGAAGGGGGCCATGCCCAGCAGGGCCAGCGGCGATGCCCCCGCAGACGGACGGGCGGGGCGGGTCTCCTTGAGCAGTCGCAGGTTGACCAGGGCACTGATGGCGGCCACCAGCGCCATGCCCACGAAGATGCCGCGCCACTCGAAGTGCGACAGGATGAGATAACCGAGTACGGGAGCCAGCACCGGAATGACGCAGATCACGCCGTTGATGAGGGAGAGAGCCATCGCGAGGCGCGCCTGGTTCAGCACATCCCGCAGCACGGTGAAGGTCATGATGTAGAGCGCTCCAGCGCCCACCCCTTGCCAGAAACGCCCCAGATAAAACTGGGCGATGCCGGTCGCCTCCGCCGCCACCAGGGAGGCGACCACGAAGATGAGGGCGCCCCCCAGTACCACGGGGCGCCTGCCATGGCGATCCGCCAGCATGCCCCCCGGCAGCACGGTAGCCGCCATGCCCAGCAGATAGATGGAAAAAGCAGTGTGGATCTGCGCCTCGCTCCCCTGCAGGGTTTGCGCAATGCGGGGCACGGCCACCAGATAGAGATCGATCCCGAGGGGATAGAGGATGATCATCAGAAAAGTACACAGCAGAAACATACCCATGAAGGCTCCATAGCAGCAGGTTTCACCATCACAGGTGCGCTGTCAGCGAGATTGACAACTCAATCCTGCAAAAGCAGAGGAAGATGCCGGGCACTATAGAGCGGGCGGCCTGCCGGGGCCTAGTGACGAGATGGCACTCGGTGGATGCCAATCCGGACATCTCCCGCAGGAGAGGTCCGGATTGGCATGCTCATCGACCCGCCCCCTGCCAGG
>NZ_JBFOCP010000045.1:0-94162 GCF_040907855.1 Aeromonas sp. s4
CCTCCCCTGTGAAGGGGAGGGCCGGGGTGGGGTCTGGTGTTAGACGGCGACCCAGACCTGCTGGTCGCGTACTTCAACGGGATAGCTCTGCACCGACATGGCGGGGTTGTCGAAACAGTGGCCATCGCTCAGGCGAAAGCGCTGCTTCTTGAGCGGGCTGGCGACCCAGAGCTCGCCGTCGTGTTCGCAGATCAGGCCCCGCGACAGCACGTTGGCGGCGAAGAAGGGGTCCCGGTTGTCGATGGCGAGCACCTCGGCCGCCGCGCTCGGGCGGAACAGGGCGATCTGATGCCCCTCGAGCAGAGCGCAGACGCCGGTGCCCGGCAGGATGTCGTTAAGTTGGCAGGCAAGTTTCATCGCTTAATCTCCACCTCGAGTTGGATGAACTGGCTATCGAGCGGTGCGCAAACGTCCATGCAGCCCGGCAGGATATCGTTGAGTTGGCAGGCGAATTTCATCATTTGGTTTCCACCTCGATCTGGTAGACGGGGATGCGCTCGGCCGGGGTCGCCGGTCGGTGCTGGTCGCGCTCGCTGACGAACTGAACGTCCGGATCGCGCTTGTCGCTGTTGATGAAGTGGCTGAAGCGCTTGAGCGCCTCCTCTTCGTTGAGGGTGCGCGACCATTCGCACTCGTAGCTGTCGATGAGGGTCTGGATATCGCGCTCCAGCGTCTCGGCCAGCCCCAGCTTGTCGTCGACGATCACCTCGCGCAGGTAGTCGACGCCCCCTTCCAGATTGCCGAGCCAGACCGAGGTGCGCTGCAGTTTGTCGGCGCTGGTGACGTAGAACATCATAAAGCGGTCGATCAGCTTGATGAGGGTCTCGCGGTCAAGGTCAGACGCCAGCAGGTCGGCGTGGCGCGGCTTCATGCCGCCGTTGCCACCCACATAGAGGTTCCAGCCCGCGTCGGTGGCGATGATGCCGACATCCTTGCCCTGCGCTTCCGCACACTCGCGGGTGCAGCCGGAGACGCCGAACTTCATCTTGTGGGGGGTGCGAATGCCCTTGTAGCGGTTCTCGAGGAAGACCCCGAGGCCGACGCTGTCCTGTACGCCGAAGCGGCACCAGGTGCTGCCGACGCAGGTCTTGGCCATGCGCAGTGCCTTGGCGTAGGCCTGACCGGTCTCGAATCCGGCCGCCAGCAGCTTGCGCCAGATGGCGGGCAGATCATCCTTCTGGGCCCCGAACAGACCGATGCGCTGGGCGCCGGTGATCTTGGTGTAGAGCTTGTAGTCGCGGGCCACTTCGGCCACCGCCAGCAAGCCTTCCGGGGTCACTTCGCCGCCGGCCATGCGCGGGATGACGGAGTAGCTGCCGTCTTTTTGCATGTTGCCGAGGAAGATATCGTTGGTGTCCTGCAGCGGGATATTGCGCGGGCTCAGCACATGCTCGTTCCAGCAGGAGGCGAGGATGGAACCGACGGTCGGTTTGCACACCTCGCAGCCATAGCCCTGACCGTGTTTGGCCAGCAGCTCGTCGAAGCTCGTGATCCCCTCCACCTTGACCAGGTGGAACAGCTCCTGACGGGAGTGGGGGAAGTGGGCGCAGAGGTGGTTGTTGACCTCGATGCCCTGCTTCACCAGCTCGGCGTTGAGCACCTGGCTGATGAGCGGCACACAGCCGCCGCAGCCGGTGCCGGCCTTGGTGTGCTGCTTGATGGCGGCCAGCGTGGTGTGCCCCTCGGCCACCGCCTTGGCGATGTCGCCCTTGGAGACGTCGAAGCAGGAGCAGATCTGGGCGCTCTCCGGCAGGGCATCCACCCCCAGGGTCGGTTTGGCTCCGGCGTAGGCGGGCAGGATCAGGGTATCCGGGTGGCTCGGCAGCGGCAGGGCGTTGAGCATCATCTGCAGCAGGTTGCCGTAATCTTCCACGTCACCCACCAGCACGGCGCCGAGCAATCGGCTGTTGTCCTCGCTCACCACGATCTTCTTGTAGACGCCGGCCTGATCGTCCTGGAACACATAGCTGTGGCTGCCCGGGGTGCGGCCGTGGGCATCACCGATGGAGCCGACGGAGACGCCGAGCAGCTTGAGCTTGGCGCTCATGTCTGCCCCTTCGAAGCGGCTGTCACCGCCGAGCAGATGGTCGACGGTGATCTGGGCCATCTTGTAGCCCGGTGCCACCAGCCCGAAGAAGCGGCCCTGCCAGGCGGCGCACTCGCCGATGGCATAGATGTCGGGGTCTGAGGTGAGGCAGTGATCGTCGATGACGATGCCGCCACGGTCGGCGATGGCGAGATCACCGTAACGGCCCAGGGTATCTTGCGGGCGAATGCCGGTGGAGAAGACCACCACATCCACTTCCAGCTGGCTGCCGTCGGCAAAGGCGAGGCGGTGTTTCGCCTGCTCGCCGCCATGCATCAGGATCTCGCTGGTGCTCTTGCTGGTGTGTACCTGCACGCCCATGGATTCAATCTTGCGGCGCAGTAGCTGGCCGCCCTGACCGTCGAGCTGCTCGGCCATCAGCACAGGAGCAAACTCCACCACGTGGGTTTCGAGACCCAGCGCCTTGAGGGCGCCGGCGGCTTCGAGGCCAAGCAGACCGCCCCCGATCACCACCCCGCTCTTGCCGCTCTTGGCGGCGCTGCGGATGGCTTTCAGATCCTCGATGGTGCGATAGACGAAGCACTCGTGGTGCTGACTGCCCGCAATGGGCGGCACCCAGGGGTAGGAGCCGGTGGCCAGCACCAGCTTGTCGTACTCGACCACTGTGCCCTTGTTGGAATGCACTTCGCGGTTGGCCCTGTCGATTTTTTTCACCGCTTCGCCGAGCAGCAGGCGGATGCCGTGCTTGTCGTAGAAACCGGGTTTGACGAGGGAGAGATCTTCGCTGGTGTGATGGGAGAAGTAGGAGGAGAGATGGACGCGATCGTAGGCGGGACGGGGTTCTGCACTGAAGACGGTGATCTCGTAGCGGCCCGGATCGGCCCGCTCGATCAGCTCTTCGATGAAGCGGTGCCCCACCATGCCGTTGCCCACAACGACCAGTCTGACTTTGCTCATAGTTGCCTCAAGTTTGGAGTAATAAAACATCATTCTGGGGCTAGGCTACCCAGTCGGCAGGGGTGGGCGATTGATGCAAATCAAGTGTCTATTTATATATCTCCTCAGGGGTAATTCGAGAAAATTCAATACTATACAAAAATAGGTATACCAGTTGATGATTTCTGGGCTGGCTCGGGGTGAGGAATGGTGGAGGGAAAGCCCGGTTTACCAACTGCCGGGGAGTGAAAACTTCTGTCGGAAAAAGGCCGGTCTCGCACTGGACGAGACCGGCATCAGCTGATCAAAGCGGCACGTCAGGCGATATGGCGGCGGAACATGGCGAGCGCCAGCGACAGGGTGACGCCGGCGATGGCGAGCAGCGGCCAGAGCAGGGGCCAGGCGGCCGACCAGTCGAACCCCTTGAGGAAGACCCCCTTGAGCAGCACGATGAAGTGGGTGAGGGGGTCGATGGCCGCCAGCCACTGGAACACCTGCGGCATGTTCTCCACCGGCGAGATGTAGCCCGAGAGGATCACCGCCGGTACGGTGAAGGAGAAGACCCCGAGAAAGGCCTGCTGCTGGGTCGAGCAGAATGAGGAGATGAAGAGCCCGATCCCGGCCAGTGCCAGCCCGTAGCAGACCATGCCCGCCATCAGCAGGCTGAGGCTGCCGGCAAAGGGGAGGTGAAAGACAAAACGGGCGGCCAGCGCGACTATGCACCCTTGTCCCACCGCCACCAGGATGCCGGGCACCGCCTTGCCCGCCATGATCCAGCCTGCGGTGAGGGGGGAGACCAGCAGCTGATCGAAGGTGCCCTCTTCCCGCTCCCGCGCGACCGAGAGGGCGGTGACGATAAGACACCCCGTGGTGGTGATGATGGCCACCAGGGCCGGCAGGATATGCCAGTGGAACTCGACGTTGGGGTTGTAGAGGTTGCGCACCGCGAGGGTCGGCGGCGCCTTGCCTGCGTTCCCTTCTTCATTCTGCCAGCGGGCGATCACCTGGCTGATGTAACCCGTCGCCACCTGACCGCCATTGGAGCGGCGTCCGTCGATGATCAGCTGCACCTTGGCCGGTTCGCCCCGCGCCAGCCGGCGTGAAAAATCCCCCGGAATAATCAGCCCGAGCAGTGCCTGTTGCCCGGTGATGGCCTCGGTCATGCCCGCCTCGCCTTGCACCGGGATGATGGTGGTAAAGGCGGGCATATGGGTGAGGCGCTCCAGCAGCTCGCGGCTCTGGGCTCCGCCATCCTGGTTGTAGATGGCCAGCGTGTTGCCGGTCACCTCCAGGGTGGCGGCGAACGGGAAGAGGGCGGTTTGCAGCAGCACCGGCATGATGAGCAGAAAGCGCCCCTGGGTATTGCCCATCAGGGCCTGCAGCTCTTTTCGGATCAGCCACCAGAGTCGGATCAGCATGGGTTACTCCAGAGTGCGCCGCGTCTTGCGGGCGGTCAGGGCCAGCCAGAAACCGGCCAGCAGCAGCAGACAGAAACCGTTGACCAGCAGGATCGAGAAGACGCTGCCCGCCTGATAGAGGGTCTGTAGAGAGCTCGCGAAATAGCGGGCCGGAATGAGGTGGGTGATGGCCCGAAGCCAAGGCGGCATGCTGGCGATCTCGAACACGAAGCCCGACAGCATCACGGCGGGCAGAAAGGCGGCGATCAGCGCTGCCTGCGCGGCGTTGAACTGGCTGCGCATCACGGTGGAGAGGAACAGCCCGAGCCCGAGGGCGCTGCCGAGAAAGACGCTGGTGACCAGAAAGAGCAGCAGCAGGGAGCCGCGCCACGGCACGCCCATCACCGCCACCGAGAAGAGCAGGCAGAGCAGCATGGCGATGATGCCGAGGCCGTAGTAGGGCAACAGCTTGGAGAGCAGCAGCTCCCCCTTGGTGACCGGGGTGGCGAGCAGCGCCTCCATGGTGCCGCGCTCCCACTCCCGCGCCACCACCAGCGAGGTGAGCAGGGCCCCTATGATGGTCATCACCACCGCAATGGAGCCCGGCACCAGAAAGTTGCGGCTCACCAGCGCCGGGTTGAACCAGGCGCGGCTCTCTATCGACACCGGCATGGCGACCCCCTCGCCAGCGAGCCACCCCTGCCAGATCCCCTGCACATAGTTGGTGACGAAGTTGGCGGTGTTGGGCTCGGAGCCGTCGGTCAGCAGCAGCGCTTGCGGCGTACCATTGCCCTGACCGGCCAGCGCGCGGGAGAAGCCGTCATCGATCACCAGCAGGCCGCGGATCTCGCCACGGGCCAGACTGGCGAGCAGGGACTCCTTGCTCGGGCCGCTGTGGATCTCCAGCGCGGTTGAGCCGCGCAGGGCCTGCTCCAGCCGCACCGCCGGAGCGCCGCTGTCGGTACGCCAGATGCCGAGGCGCAGATGGTCCACATCGAGATTGATGGCGTAACCCATCACCACCAGCAGTACCACCGGCATGATGAAGGCGATGAGGATGCTGCTCGGGTCACGGACGATTTGCAGCGTCTCCTTGCGGCAGAGGGCCAGCAGTCGCCGACGGTTGATGCTCATGCGTCCTCCTCGCTGGCCCGCTCGACCAGGGTGATAAAGGCCTCTTCCATTGTTGGCAAAGAACAGGTCGGCAAGGAGCCGGTTGGCAAAGAGGTCGCCGCCTCTTTGGCGGCCAGCCCCTTGAGATCGTCCGGGGTGCCGAGCGCCAGCAGCTTGCCGCGATAGATGAGGGCGATGCGGTCGCAATACTCCGCCTCGTCCATAAAGTGGGTGGTGACCAGCACGGTGACGCCGTGGTCGGCCAGCGCGTTGATGTGCGACCAGAACTCGCGCCGGGTCACCGGATCGACCCCGGAGGTGGGCTCGTCGAGGAACAGCAGCGGCGGCTCGTGCAGCAGGGCGCAGGCCAGCGATAAGCGCTGGCGCAGGCCGAGCGGCAGGGATTCCGCCTTCTGATCGAGCCAGGGGGCGAGGGCAAAGGCAGTCACCATGGCATCGATCCGCGTCTGCTGGTGGCGGCCGAACAGGCCGTAGATACCGGCGAAGAAGGAGAGGTTCTGCGCCACGGTGAGCTGCTTGTAGAGGGAGAACTTCTGTGCCATGTAGCCGAGGCGCTGGCGCGCCGCCGAGGGGCTGTGGGCCAGATCGATGCCGGTCACCAGCGCCTGCCCTTCGCTCGGGCGCAGCAGGCCGCACTCCATCTTGAAGGTGGTGGACTTGCCCGCCCCGTTGGGGCCGAGCAGGCCGAAGATCTCGCCGCGGCGCACCGCAAAGCTGACATCATCGGTGGCGGCAAAATCGCCGAACCGCTTGGTGAGGTGGCGCGCCTCGATCACCGCCTCGGGGGAGACCCCCTGCGGCAGTTCGGCTTCCCGCATCCCGGCCGCCAGACTCGACTCCCCGCCGGGGCCGCCGCCGAGCAGGTCGATAAAGGCATCTTCCAGCCGGGGCTGGGCCGGTTGAAAGGCGCCGTTGGCGAGATGCAGCTCAGGGAGCGGCGGGGGCGTCATGCCCGGGTGCAGCAGCAGGCGAACCCGCTCCCCTGCCACCGCGCCATCCATCACCGCCGGGTGAGCCAATGCCCGGCGCAGCAGGGCGCGCCGCTCGCGGCCATCCAGTTGCCCCGCCTCCAGCAGCCAGCAGCGGCTGGCCATGGCCCCCATCAGATCGGCCGGGGTGCCGCTGGTGCGCACCTCGCCATCCGCCATCAGCAGCACGTGGTCGCACAGCTCCGCCTCATCGAGATAGGCGGTACTCCAGAGCACCGTCATCCCCCCTTTTGCCAGCTCGCGTACCATCTGCCAGAGGGCACGGCGGGAGATGGGATCGACCCCGACCCCGGGTTCGTCGAGCAGCAGCACATCCGGGGTGCCGAGCAGGGCGCAGGCTAGCCCGAGTTTCTGCTTCATCCCGCCAGAGAGCTTGCCCGCCGGTCGTGCGGTGAAGCGAGCGAGATCGGTGAAGGCGAGCAGCCGCGCGAAGGTGGGCGTGCGTTCGGGCTCCAGTACGCCGCGCAAGTCAGCGTAGAGGGTAAGATTTTCCAGCACGCTGAGATCCTCGTAGAGGCCGAACTGCTGGGGCATGTAGCCGAGGCGCTGACGCAGCAGATCCCCCTCGCTCACCGGATCCAGCCCCAGCACCCGGATGGTGCCCGCTTCGGGGATCAGCAGACCGGCCAGCAGGCGCAGCAAAGTGCTCTTGCCCGCGCCGTCGGGGCCGACCAGCCCGGTGATGCCGCCAGCCGGAATGGTAGCCGAGATGGCATTGAGGGCGACCCGCTCGCCAAAGCGTTTGGTGAGCCCCTCAAGGGAGATGGCGCAGCTCATGGCGCCAGCCTGACGGTGACTGGCATCCCCTGGCGCAGGGCCGGGTCGGGATCCTGCACCACGATGCGCAGCCGGTAGACGAGGTGAGTGCGCAGGTCCGGCGTCTCCACCGATTTCGGGGTGAACTCGGCGGTCGGCGAGACAAAGCCCACCACCCCGTGATAGGGCTGATCCGGCCGCGAGTCGGTGGTGAGGGTCACTTTGGCGCCGCTCGGGAAGTGGCCGAGCCAGGGCTCCTCCACATAGGCGCGCACCCAGACTGGCGCGGTCAGGGAGAGGTTGAAGGCGGTCGCTCCACTCTGCACCATGCTGCCGTTCTCGACAGCGCGACTGATGATGATGCCATCGCTGGGGGCGGTCAGGTTGGCATCTGCCAGCGCCAGTTCGGCACTGGCGAGCGCCGCTTTGGCCCCTTCCAGCTGGGCATCGGACTGGGCGATTTCCTCCGGGCGGTAGCCGGTTTCGAGCTGGGCGAGCTGCTCGCGGGCGGAGCGCACCTGCGCCTGGGTCTGATCCCGCTGGGAGCGGGCGGTATCGAGCTGACCGCGGGAGATGGCGCCGGTGGCGGCCAATGCGCTCTGGCGGCGCCACTGCTGGTCGGCCTCCAGCGCAGCGGCTTCGGCGGCGGCCAGTGCGGCCCGGGCGCGGTCGGTCTCTTCGCTGCGATAGCCTTTGTGGATCAAGGCGTTGGCGGCAGTGAGCGCAGCCAGATTGGCGCGGGCGCTGTCGCGGCTGTGGGTGAGGGGAACCGGATCGAGGCGGGCCAGCAGTTGACCGGCTTTTACCCTATCCCCCTCATCGACCAGCACCTGATCGACGCGGCCGCCGACCCGAAAGGCCAGATTGACGTCGCGAATATCGATATTGCCGTAGAGGATGGAGCCGTCAGCCGGGCGCCCCTGCCACCAGAGGTAGCCACCGATAACGGTTAGCAGCAGGGCCACGATTGCAATGCGTTGCTTCATACCGCTTCTCCTTGAGGATGGCTCTGCAACCAGAGGTAACCACTGAGAACCGCCAGCTGCAGAGCTACCATCGCGATGCGTTGTTTCATGCCGCTTCTCCTTCTTTCATGTCGGTGGGGCGCAGGCCGCGCAGGGCCCATATCAGTCGCTGTCTGGCGGCCTCGGGGTTGTCTATCTGGCTGAGAAAGGGGGCGGCCTGTTCGGGCAGCCAGCCGAGCTGGCGACCGCTGCCGGCGATCACCAGCGGCAGGCCGACCGACCCCATGATGAAGATCATCAGCTGGAGCGGGTGACCCGCGACCAGCGACCCTTCCGCCTGTGCCATCCGTACCTGCTCGATCAGCAGCAGGGGATGACGGCGCGGCAGACTGAGCAGAAAGCGCTGGGCCGCCCCTTCACCTGCCAGCGCATCGCCAAACAGGTGATTGATAAAGCCGCGCTGGCGCGCCACCAGCCCGATCAGCGCCTCCATGGTCGCCTCGAACATGGCGATGGCAGAGGGGTAGGAGCCTTTGGCTGCCACCGCCTTGAGCTCGTCATAGAGGGGGGCGTACCAGAGCTCGACCAGCTCGTCGATAAAGGCGTCGCGGTTGCCGAAGTGGTAGACGAAGGAGCCGAGGTTCACCTCGGCCGCCGCCGCCAGCTCGCGCACCGTCAGGCCGCGCAGCCCCTTCTCGGTGGCGATGGCGAGGCCGGTATCGAGCAGTTTCTGACGGGTGGGGTGCATCTGGCTGGTGCTCCTGGTGTATGCATTTTGTACGCAATTATACGACCGTATAAAAAATGCGGAAGCGGGCGACAGGATCTTTTTGCCCGCAATGTGATCCGCCCCGCTCTGAGGGGCCGTGATCCCCGTCCGGCAGGGGGAAGGATCCACCGCTTGTGCCCAAGCCACAGGCATGTCGGTGTGATGGGGTGGTGACAGGCGCTTCAGGCCCCGGGTACGGGCGCCCGGGCCACAAGGGACCTGTGATGGAGTCGGGAGAAGCCTGACCCGGATCAGGGGGTGTCGGTGGCCCCGGTGTGATAGGGGGGCCGGGCGCAGGTGTCCCGTATCAGGGCGCGCAGCCAGCGGTGGCCCGGATCGGCATCCTGACTGGGGTGCCAGAGCAGGGCGACCCGGATCCCTGGCAGAGCGAAGGGCAGGGGCAGGGTGACCAGATCGCCGAGCAGGCTGGCGCAGTGCAGGTGCGGCACCGTCGCCACCAGATTGCTCTCCCTGACCAGGGCCAGCGCCGTCGCAAACCCGGGAACCAGGGTGGTGATGGTGCGCCGCCTCCCCTGGCCTGCGAGAATTTCGTCGATGGGGCTGTGAGGCTGGCCCCGGCGGGAGACCAGCACGTGGCGCGCGGCGGCATAGCGCGCCACGGTCAGGGTGCCGTCGCAGAGGGGGTGGTCCGGGTGCACCACGGCGACGAAGTGGTCCTGGAACAGGGCCTGGGTGCGCAGCTCAGGGGCCGTGGTGGTGCCGATGACCCCGGTCTCGAAGTCCAGCTCGCCACGGCGCAGGGGGCCGCTCTCCTTGTCGGGTTTGGCCAGAAAGTGCAGCCGCACCCCGGGGGCCTCGACGGCGAGGCGCGCCAGCAGGGCGGGGCCTACCGCCTCCACGAAGCCGTCGCTGGATCGCAGGCGGAAGGTGCGCTCCAGGCTCGCCGGGTCTACTTCCTGATGGGGGCGCAGCACGGCCCGGGTCTCCTGAACCAGGCGGGCGACCTCATCCCGCAGGATCTGCGCCCGGGGGGTGGGGATCAGGCCGCGTCCCGCCCGCACCAGCAGCGGATCCCCCGTGGTCTCCC
The DNA here is from genome assembly GCF_040907855.1 of Aeromonas sp. s4. Classification (NCBI taxonomy): domain Bacteria; kingdom Pseudomonadati; phylum Pseudomonadota; class Gammaproteobacteria; order Aeromonadales; family Aeromonadaceae; genus Aeromonas; species Aeromonas sp. s4. The sequence goes on from NZ_JBFOCP010000045.1 coordinate 10,042, forward strand.
GCAGCCTTGCCAGGGCCCGGCTCATGGCGGAAGCACTCAGGCCTAGCCGTCTGGCGGCGCCCGCCACACTGCCCTCTTCCAGCAGGGCATCCAGGGTGATCAGCAGGTTGAAATCCGGGGTCATGGTCGTCTCCTCGCAGGCGGCGCCTGACGGGCCGACCCCTTCATGATACGCGAGTTGCCGTCTCATCATATGGCGTCTGGTGCAACTATAAGCTGCAATCCGTGTGTCTTCCGCCTTGTCATCCCCCCCGCTAGCCTGGGTGCATCATCACTTGCCGGAGAGACTGCCATGTCCACACCACTTCTTGTTTCCCCTCCCGTGACGCGCCGTCTTGGTCTCGCGGGGCTCGGGCTCGCCACCCTGCTACCCATGCTGGCGGGCAGCATGGCCAACCTGGTGCTGCCTGCCCTGGGGCAGGACTTCGGCGTGCCCTTCGCCAGCCTGCAATGGGTGCTGGTGGCCTACCTGCTTGGGATCACCAGTCTGACGGTGGTGGCGGGTCGGCTCGGGGATCGTCTGGGGCGGCGTCGCCTGCTGCTCTGGGGGACCGGGGTCTTTGCGCTGGCTTCCCTGCTGTGCGCCCTGGCCCCTTCAATTGGCTGGCTCATTGCCGCTCGCACCCTGCAAGGAGCGGGTGCGGCCTGCATGCTGGTGCTCTCGCTGGCCATGGCAGGAGAGCTGGTGCCGCCAGCCCGACGGGGCTGGAGCATGGGATTGCTCGGCACCCTATCGGCCTGCGGCACGGCGCTCGGCCCCTCCTTTGGCGGCCTGTTGATCGGCGGATTTGGCTGGCAGGCTCCCTTCCTGCTGCTGCTCCCCCTGGCGTTGCTGGCGCTGGGGTGTGCCTGGCATGATCTGCCCCGGGATGAGGCGGGCTCTGCCGAGGGAAGCCTCCCGCTCACCAGTCTGTTGCTGCTGGTGACGGCGCTGCTCTGCTACGGGCTGGCACTGACCCGGGGCAGCCCGCTCGGAGCCTGGCCGGGGATAGGGGCGCTCGTCGCCATGGCGCTCTTCGTACGTGCCGACTCGGGCGCCCGTCGCCCCCTGCTGCCCCTGGCGTTGCTGGGGGCGTCCAGGCGAAGAGGCGGGATCATCGCCAGTGCGCTGGTGGCCAGCGTCATGGTGGCGACTCTGCTGATCGGTCCTTTCTACCTGCACGGCGCCTTTGCCCTCGACATGGGGACGGTGGGGCTGATGATCTCCATGGGCCCGCTGCTGGCGGCGCTGTCCGGCATGCCCGCCGGCTGGCTGGTGGACAGGGTGGGGGCGACCCCTGTGGTGCGCCTCGGCCTGGGACTCATGGTGGTGGCCGCCGTCTTGCTGGCCCTGCTGGACAGGGCGCTCGGGCCCCTCGGCTACCTGCTGCCCATCCTGCTGCTCACCGCCGGTTATGCCCTGTTCCAGACCGCCAACAACAGCGCCGTGGTGGGGGAGGCGGAGGGGGCGAGCCGTGGCGCCGTGGCCGGGCTGCTGACCCTGTCGCGCAACCTGGGCCAGCTGACGGGGGCGGCGGGGCTGGGGGGCCTGTTCGCCGCCCTGGCGGGGCGGCCCGATCTCGCCCTCGCGACGGCGGACGAGCTGGCGTTTGCCACCCGGGTCACCTTCGCCCTGACGGCCTTGCTGCTGATGAGTGCGCTCTGGCTGGCGGGAAGGGGGGAGCGTGCCGTGCAGGGTGATGTGGCCCGGGACGGCTGCGAGTCGGGAGAACGCTGAAAACGAAGACGCCTCCACAGGGGAGGCGTCTTGCTATGGGGTTGAGCAGGATAGTAAACCGCTCAGCTCCTCGTTATCGATCAACCTGTTACAGAATGAAGCGGCTCAGATCCTCGTCTTCAATCAGCTTACCGAGGTGGGCGTTGACGTAGTCGGTGTTGATGACGAAGGTCTCGCCTGACTTCTCGGAGGCGTCATAGGAGATGTCTTCCATCAGCCGCTCCATCACGGTGTGCAGACGACGGGCGCCGATGTTCTCGGTGCGCTCGTTGACCTGCCAGGCCGCTTCGGCCAGACGGCGGATACCATCCTGGGTGAACTCGATGTTGACCCCTTCGGTGGCCATCAGCGCCTTGTACTGATCGGTCAGGGAGGCGTTCGGCTCGGTCAGGATGCGCTCGAAGTCTTCGGTGGTCAGGGCGGTCAGCTCGACCCGGATCGGCAGACGGCCCTGCAGCTCGGGGATGAGGTCGGATGGCTTGGCGATCTGGAAGGCACCGGAGGCGACAAACAGGATGTGATCGGTCTTGACCATGCCGTGCTTGGTGTTGACGGTGCAGCCCTCGACCAGCGGCAGCAGGTCGCGCTGAACCCCTTCACGGGAAACGTCCGGGCCCGAGCTCTCGCCGCGCTTGCAGATCTTGTCGATCTCGTCGAGGAAGACGATGCCGTTGTTCTCGACGGAGGCGATGGCCTTCTGCTTCAGCTCTTCCGGGTTGACCAGGCGGGCTGCTTCCTCTTCGATCAGCGCCTTCATGGCCTCTTTGACCTTGATCTTGCGCTTCTTCTTCTGGTTCTGGCCCAGGTTCTGGAACAGCCCCTGCAACTGGTTGGCCATCTCTTCCATGCCCGGCGGGGTCATGATTTCGACACCCATGGGGGAGGCGGCCAGATCCAGCTCGATCTCCTTGTCATCCAGCTGACCTTCCCGCAGTTTCTTGCGGAAAATCTGGCGGGTGTTGGAGTTGTCGGCTTTCTCTTCCTCACCCCAGCTGTTGCGCGGGTTGGGCAGCAGGGCGTCGAGGATGCGCTCTTCGGCAGCTTCCTCGGCGCGGTATTTCATCTTCTCCATCTCGGTCTCGCGCACCAGCTTGATGGCGACATCGGTCAGATCGCGGATGATGCTGTCCACTTCCTTGCCCACATAGCCCACTTCGGTGAACTTGGTCGCTTCCACCTTGATGAAGGGGGCGTTGGCCAGCTTGGCCAGACGACGGGCGATCTCGGTCTTGCCGACGCCGGTGGGACCGATCATCAGGATGTTCTTCGGGGTCACCTCGTGGCGCATCTCCTCGGAGAGCTGCATCCGGCGCCAGCGGTTGCGCAGGGCGACGGCGACCGCGCGCTTGGCGTCGGCCTGACCAATGATGTGTCTGTCCAGCTCGTGGACGATTTCTCTCGGGGTCATCTCGGACATGATGGCGTTCCTGTATCCGGGGCGGGCAGGGCCCACCCCTTGGAAAATGGGGTTTGGCTGGCGGCCTTATTTGGCGGCCCTATTTCGCCGACTTATTTAGCTGAATAATCCAGCACTTCGATGGTGTGGTTGCCGTTGGTGAACACACAGATGTCGCCCGCAATCTTGAGGGACTTCTCGACAATGCTCTTGGCGTCGAGCTCGGTGTTCTCCAGCAGGGCGATGGCGGCAGACTGGGCAAAGTTGCCGCCGCTGCCGATGGCGATGAGATCGTGCTCCGGCTGCACCACGTCACCGTTGCCGGTGATGATGAAGGATTTGTGCTCGTCGGCGACGGCCAGCAGGGCCTCGAGGCGGCGCAGGGCGCGATCGGTGCGCCAGTCCTTGGCCAGCGCCACGGCGGCGCGCTCCAGGTTGCCCTGATGGGCCTGCAGTTTGGCTTCGAAGCGCTCGAGCAGGGTGAAGGCGTCGGCGGTGCCGCCGGCGAAACCAGCCAGTACCTTGCCGTTGTAGAGGCGATGAACCTTGCGGGCGTTGCCCTTCATGACGGTGTTGCCAAGAGAAACCTGGCCATCGCCACCGATGACGACCTGACCGTTGCGGCGAACTGAAACTATGGTAGTCACTTTACTTACCTCGCTTGAGCCGAATGACGGCCTGACTGTGCATGGAGGAAAAGATGGGGATGGCAAAACGGCTTTTCAAGCCTGTGCCGAGCACGGATCGCGGAGGAGGGAGCGGGTGGGCGCGGGATGGCGCCAAAAGAAACAGGGCCGGGTGTTGCCACCCGGCCCTGTGCATGGACGCGGCGATCACCCCTTCTTGGGGATGCAGCCGCTGATGCCCGAGCCCTGCAGCTTGCGGTTGGCCGCATCGGCCGCCGCCTTGCCGTTGAAGGGGCCCACCATCACCTTGTAGACGGCGCCACCGGCCCCGTTCACCACCTGCAGGCTGGAAGATAGCCCGGCGGTGAAGGCGATGCGCGCCTTGAGGGATTCCGCGGAATCCTGGGAGCGCAGGGCGGCACACTGCATCATGTAGCGACCGCCGTCGGCGGCTGCGGTCTGTGCAGTCTGGGTCGCCGCCTTGGCCCTGGCGGCCTCGGCACGCTCCCGCTCCAGTTCGGCGCGGATCTCTCGCTCCATCCGCTCACGCTCGGCCTTCTGGTCGATCACCTGCTCCCGGGCGCTGGCGACCGGGGCGCCGGTGGCCGGCTTGGCCGGTTGCACCGGTTGCGGCTGATAGGGCTTCACCTGACCGATGGGGGTTCCTGGCTGGGGGATGTCGGTCGCGACCGGCTTGGGCAGTGCCTCCGGTTGCAGGGTCATGGTCTCGGCGGGCGGGGGCGGCAGCACGCCCGGCTGGGGCGGCGGCTCTATGATGTCCACCTGCTTGTTCTCCAGCCGCTCGATGTAGCTCCACTTCTCCTGGGGCAGGGTATTGCCCTGTGCCTTGGGTTTGTTGGCCTTCACCTGCTCTTCGATGGTGGGGGCATCGGCGCCCTTGCCGTTGATGAGGTAGAGGAAGGCGCCGAAACCGACGACCAGGGCCCCGGCCAGCAGTGCCGGGATAACAGGAAAGCGGCGAGGGGCCGCTTTCTTGATGTTACGGCCACCCGCCCGTCGTCTCGGGCTGTTGCCGACGTAATCCCGGGTCGCCATCTATTACATGCGCTCCAGGGTGTGGATGCCCAGCACGCCCAGGCCCAGCTTGAGCACCTTGGCGGTGGCGGCGCACAGCAGCAGACGGCTCTGGCGGGTCGCCTCGTCCACGCCGTCCTTGTTGATCGGGCAGGCTTCGTAGAAGGTCATGAAGTTGCCGGAGAGCTCGTACAGATAGGTACAGAGCAGGTGCGGCATCCCCTTGTCCGCCACGCCGTTGACCGCGTCGGAGAACTGGATCAGCTTCTGGGCCAGGGTCTCTTCGGCATCTTCGCTCAGGACCACCTTGCCGCTCAGGGTATCGGCATCGACGCCGGCCTTGCGGAAGATGGACTGGATACGGGTGTAGGCGTATTGCAGGTAGGGGGCGGTGTTGCCTTCAAACGACAGCATCAGATCCCAGTCGAAGATGTAGTCGGTGGTGCGGTTCTTGGAGAGATCCGCATACTTGACCGCGCCCATGGCGATGGCGTGCACCACCTGGGCCTTCTCTTCGGCAGAGAGGTCGCTGTTGCGGCTCTCCAGCAGGGCGCTGGCGCGCTCTTCCGCTTCGTTCAGCAGGTCAACCAGCTTGACGGTGCCGCCGGAGCGGGTCTTGTAGGGACGGCCGTCCTTGCCCAGCATCATGCCGAAGGCGTGGTGCTCGAGGGGCACGGACTCCGGCACATAGCCCGCCTTGCGGGTGATGGTCCAGGCCTGCATCAGGTGCTGGTGCTGACGGGAGTCGATGAAGTACATGACCCGGTCGGCGCCCAGGTTCTCGTAACGGTATTTGGCGCAGGCGATGTCGGTGGTGGTGTAGAGGAAACCGCCGTCGCTCTTCTGGATGATGACGCCCATGGGCTCGCCATCCTTGTTCTTGAACTCGTCCAGGAAGACCACGGTGGCCCCTTCGCTCTCGACTGCCAGCCCCTTGGCTTTCAGGTCGGCAACGATCTGCGGCAGCATGTCGTTGTACATGGACTCGCCCATGATGTCCTTGTTGGACAGGGAGATGTTCAGGCGATCGTAGTTGCGCTGGTTCTGCTCCATGGTCATGTCGACCAGCTTCTTCCACATGGTGCGGCAGTACTCATCGCCACCCTGCAGTTTCACCACGTAGTTGCGGGCGCGCTCGGCGAAGGCTTCGTCTTCGTCATAGTGACGCTTGGCCTGGGTGTAGAAGGCTTCCAGGTCCTTGAGCTCCATGTCGGAGGCGTGCTCGTTGGCCATCTTCTCCAGATAGGCGATCAGCATGCCGAACTGGGTGCCCCAGTCGCCGATGTGGTTGGCTCGCACCACCTTGTGGCCCAGGAATTCGAGGGCGCGGGCGGCCACGTCACCGAGCACGGTGGAGCGGATGTGGTGCACCGCCATCTCCTTGGCCACGTTGGGGGCGGAGTAGTCCACCACCACGGTCTGCGGCGCCGGCAGCTTCACGTTGGCGTTGTCGGAGGTCACCATGGCTTCCACCTGACCGGCCAGCCAGCTCGGGTCGAAGAAGAAGTTGATGAAGCCGGGGCCGGCGATCTCGACCTTGGCGATCAGATCGGAGGCGGGCAGGTGCTCGATGATGGCAGCGGCCAGCTCGCGGGGATTCTTGCGGGCCGGTTTGGCCAGCAGCATGGCCAGGTTGGTGGCCAGGTCGCCGTGAGCCTTCTCCTTGCATCGGTCTACTTGCACCCGGGCTTCCAGGTCGGCGGGCAGGACGCCTGCGGACTTGAGATTGGCTACCGTTTGTTCAAGTAGATGATGAATATGCTCTTTCATAACTGACCACCGAGGTTGCGCGTCGAAAAGTGACTGACTGGATAAGGGCGTGAATTTTACCCGCATCGGGCCGAGAAAACTATAGGAACGGCCCGCACCCGTGGGCGTGGCGGATATTTCACTGCGTTTTCCACCACATTGCAGGATATTGATTTGGGTAAGTGGTGGTTATCCATTTCTACTGCATAACGAAACGGCTTGTCCAGGCTATTCTCCCCTGATTATGACAGGGTTATTTATACCGATTCGGTCTGAATGATCCCGCTTCCCGTGGCGGTCGTATCCTTTGAGGACGCCGTTGGAGGATACTTCCCATGACACTGGTACTGTTTCCACTCTCCGCTCACCTGCTGCCGGGCGGCATCATGCCGCTGCGCATCTTCGAGCCCAGATACCAGCGCATGATCGCCGAGTCCCGGGAGCGGGAGTTCGCGCTCTGCATGCTGGACCCCCGCCAGCCCGACGCGCTGCGCAACATGTACCCCATCGCCACCCGGGTGCGCATCATCGATTTCGATCTGCTGCCCGATGGTTTGCTCGGCATCACGGTGCTCGGGGTGGAGCGGGTGCGCATCACGGATCTCTGGCAGGAAGAGGACGGTCTGCGGGTCGGCGAGGTGGATCCCCTGCCCCCCTGGCAGAGCGGCAGGCTCCAGGCGGATCAGCACTCCCTGGCCAAGGCGTTGCAGGATGTGTTCAACGACTATCCGGAGTATGCGGCCCTCTATCCGGAGCCGGACTGGGAGGATGCGAGCTGGGTCGCCCAGCGCTGGCTGGAGGTGCTGCCCATCCCGGTGGAGCAAAAGCAGTGGCTGGTGGCGGCCAAGGACAACCAGCCCACCCTCTCCCTGCTGAGCGGTCTGCTGGTCGCGAGCCATTGAATTCCCCTTCCCGGTGATCCTTTTTCCTCGCTCACCGTATTGGGGGTGAACACCACACGCGAGGGATGGCGCAATGGCATATACTGGCCAACCACAATCGGCTCCACGCAGGACATCGCCCCCCATGGACAACCCAGACGGCGACCTCACATCTTTGCTGGTCCGGGTGGCCGAGCGTGCCGACAAGGCTGCCTTCGCCACCCTGTTCCACCACTTCGCGCCGCGCATCCGCAGCTACGGGCTGCGCCACCTCGGCAGCGAAGCCAACGCCATGGAACTGGTGCAGGAGACCATGCTGCTGGTCTGGCAGAAGGCACGGCTCTATCACCCCGACAAGGGCGCCGCCACCACCTGGATCTACACAGTGATGCGCAACCAGAGCTTTGACATGCTGCGCCGCCGCCGCGCCAGCAAGGAGGAGCTCTGCGCCGAGGAGATCTGGCCGCTGCTGGAATTCCGGGCCGAAGAGGAGCACCTGAGCGGCGGTGAAGACGCGGTGCTGACCCGCCAGATGGCCCACTATGTCGCCACGCTGCCGGAGCCGCAGCAGCAGGTGGTGCGCGGCATCTACCTGCAGGAGCTCTCCCAGCAGGAGCTGGCCGACCGGCTCGGCGTGCCCCTTGGCACCATCAAGTCCCGGCTGCGGCTGGCACTACAGAAACTGAAGGAACAAGTGGAGCAAGGCCATGATTAAGACCCATCCGACTGAACCCATGCTGCGCGCCTTCGCCGCCGACGAGCTGCCCCTGCCGCTGGCCGTCGGTGTCTCCGCCCATTGCGAGTTCTGCCCCGAGTGCGCCGCCCGGGTGAAGGAATTTGAAGAGGCGCTGGCGTGCCAGCATCTCGCCCCTGACGCGCCGGACGAGGCACTGCCCGCCGGATTCGATGCCATGCTGGCGGGCATACTGCAACAGCCGGTGGCGACGGAGGCGGCGCTCGCCCTTCCCGAGAGCCCGAGGCCAGAGCTCAGGGTGGCGGGTCACAGTTACCGGCTGCCGCGGGCATTGGCACGGCATCATGCCCCCAGGTGGCGTCATCTCGGGGCCATCCGTCAGGTCAGCCTGCCGCTGGACGAGATGGGTGCGCGGGCCAACCTGCTCCACATCGAGGCGGGGGGGCGGATCCCCGAGCACACCCACAAGGGATATGAGCTGACCCTGCTGCTGGCGGGCACCATCGAGGATGGCGACACCCGCTATCAGGCGGGGGATTTCATCTGGCGCGACGCCAGCCACGCCCACAGCCCCCACACCCCGGACGGCTGCCTCTGCTACACGGTGCAAGATGCGCCGGTCCAGTTCACCAAGGGGCTGTCACGGCTGCTCAACGGCATCAGCCAGCACCTCTATTGAGTTAGGCTCACGGCTGCTCGGTGATCGCGGGCTGCCGCGCGACTGAGGCGGTATCACGGCATGAAAAAAGGGACCCTCGGGTCCCTTTTGTGTTGCTTGGCGGCGAAGCCCATCAGGCCACGAAGACCAGGTAGACGACGAAGGCCAGCAGGAAGCGGTAGATGGCGAACGGGATGAAGTCGAGACGACGGATCAGCGCCAGGAAGGTCTTGATGGCGACCATGGCCACCACGAAGGCGGTGACGAAGCCCACCGCAAACATGGGGAAGTCCGCCATGGAGAGGAAATCGCGGCTCTTGTAGAGATCCAGGCCGCTGGCCGCGATCATCATGGGCACCGCCATGATGAAGGAGAATTCCGCTGCCGCGTGGCGGCTGATGCCCATCAGCATGCCGCCGCTGATGGTGGCACCGGAGCGGGAGAAGCCGGGCCAGAGTGCCAGGCACTGAAACAGGCCGATGCCGAAGGCCTGCTTGTAGCTGATGTCGTCCAGGGTCTCCGCGGTCACGGCGGGGCGGAACTTTTCGGCGATGATGAGCAGGATGCCACCGGCCACCAGGGCATACATCACGGTTTCCGGCCCGAACAGATTGGCCTTGATCCAGCTGTGGATAGCCAGCCCGACGACCACGGCAGGCAGCATGCCGAGGATGACGTGCACCAGGGAGAGGGTCGCGTGGCCCGGGGTCGGTTTCTGACCGAAGTGAATGCCGATGAGTCCGAACAGGCGGCGCCAGAACATGACGACCACTGCCAGGATGGAGCCGAGCTGGATCACCACCTCGAAGGTGGCGGCCTTGGGTCCTTCAAACCCGAGGAGGTGGCCGACGATGATCATGTGGCCGGTGGAGGAGACGGGGAGGAACTCGGTCAGGCCTTCCACTATGCCCAGCACAAAGGCGACGAACAGGGCGTAGGATTCGGTCATGGTGCAGATCTCTTGGTTATGGGGTCTGGATAAAATCAACCCCGAACGGGTCGGGGCGGCCAATGATGGCGGAAAATCGCGCGGGCAACCAGTGAATATTGGGGATTTCAGCGCCCTGTTCCGGCCGGGAAAGGGCGCTGGCGGACCATGCAGGGCGCGGCTTGCAGCATGCTGTCAGAAGCCATGACTGCCCCGTCACGTTCTGACAGGTCAGTCACGCCTGTTGACCTCTGTTTTATGATCTCTTTGTGCTGTCAGGCCAGTATGGACAGGATTTTCTGTTGAAGATCATCGTCCAGGGGGGGCTGCCCCAGGGCGTCGATGGCGCTCGTTATCTGTTGGGGATGGCTGGCGCCGATCAGGGCGCAGCTCACCACGGGGTCGCGCAGCACCCATTGCAGTGCGAGTTGCGACAGGGACTGACCCCGTTGCAGGGCCAGTGCATGCAGGGCGCGGACGGTGGCGAGCTTCTCCTCGGTGATCTGGTCCGCCGTGAGGAAGGGGCTGGCACTGGCGGCGCGGGAATCCGCGGGAATGCCCGCCAGGTAGCGATCGCTCAGCAGCCCCCCCGCCAGGGGCGAGAAGGCGACCACCCCCATGCCGTGCTCCCGGCAGGCCGGCAGGGTGTCGGGCTCAATATCGCGTTGGAACAGGGAGTATTTGAGCTGGTTGACCAGGCAGGGGGTGCCGAGCTCCGCCAGCCGGGCGGCAGCCTTGGCCGCGAGCGGGGCCGGGTAGTTGGAGAGGCCGATGTAGAGCGCCTTGCCCTGGCGCACCATCAGGGCCAGGGCCTGGCAGGTCTCCTCGAGCGGGGTGCGGGGATCCGGCCTGTGGTGATAGAAGATGTCCACGTAGTCGAGGCCCAGACGGCGCAGGCTCTGGTGCAGGCTGGCGAAGAGGTACTTGGCGCTGCCGCCATCGCCGTAGGGGCCGTCCCACATCACGTAGCCCGCCTTGCTGGCGATGATGAGTTCATCCCGATAGGGAGCCAGGCTCCTCTTGAGCAGCGTGCCGAAGGTCAGTTCGGCAGATCCCGGCGGCGGCCCGTAGTTGTTGGCGAGATCGAAGTGGGTGATCCCCAGATCGAACGCCTGATGCACCATGGCCTTCGCGGTGGCGGGATCGCTCCCGGCGCCGAAGTTGTGCCAAAGCCCGAGGCCGATGCCGGGCAGGCGCAGGCCGTGGCGGCCCGCCGGTCGGTAGGGCTGGCGCTGGTAGCGGTCGGGGGCGGCGAGGTAGTTGTCATCCATCACGGTGCGGTTCCTTGGGCTGGTGTGCAATGAGGAGCGACGGGCCCTGCGGCGGGCCTCACCCCGGCTGATTCGGCGGTGCCATCGGGGCCGGGGCCGCCATGACGTGGCGGCGCGCCCGGGCCCCTTCGTCTGCCCGAGCAGGGCTGTCAGGGGGCAGGAATAAAGCGATAACGGGTCTGGTGGCGATAACGCTGCCCCGGCAGCAACCAGGGATCGCCGAGGGCGGGCCGGTTCGGGCTGTCGGGCAATTGCTGGGCCTCCAGGCAGAAGCCGTCGTAATCCCGGTAGGGTCGGCCCTGACGATCCGGTGTGCCGGTCAGCCAGTTGCCGCTGTAGAACTGCAGGGAGGGCTGGTTGGTGTAGACCGCCATGGCCAGCTTGCCATCCCCCGAGATCACCCGGGCGGCCCATGGCTGGTTGGACCCATCAAACGGCTCATCAGCAGGCTCAAAATCGCTGTTGTTGAGCAGAAATGCGTGATCGTACCCCTTGGCCAACTGCTGCTGGGGGTGGTCCAGCCACGCCTGGCCGATGGGGCGGGGGACGCGCAGATCGAAGGGGCCTTCCACCGGGGCGATGGCCAGTGGCAGGCTCTGGTCATCCGTGGGCAGGTAGCGGTCGGCGTCGAGGCTGATGGTGTGGTGGCGGATGTCGCCACCGCCATCCAGGTTGAAGTAGGCGTGGCTGGTGAGGCTGACCGGGCTGGGGGCGTCCGTGCTGGCGCAGAAGTCGACCACCAGATCGCACTGCTCCAGCCGATACTCCAGGCTCACCCTCAGATTGCCGGGAAAGCCCTGATCCCCCGCCCGGGAGAGGAGCGCCAGCTTGACCCTGTCCGCCTCCTGCTCCTTGATCTGCCAGGTGCGGCGATGGAACCCGTCGCGCCCGCCGTGCAGGCAGTTGGCCCCCTGGTTGGCGTCCAGCGTCCAGCACTGGCCTTCCCGCTCAAGGCGGGCGCCGCCGATGCGGTTGGCAAAGCGCCCCGCCACAGCCCCCAGCCATACCTGCTGGGTGAGGTAGGCCTCGTCGGCGCAGCCCAGCAGCACCTCCCGCCGCTCTCCCGCCACCGGCAGGGTGAGGGAGGTGAGGGTGGCCCCGTATGCGAGACCGCGCAGCCGCAGTCCCTCCTCGTTTTCCAGCTCGAATCTCATCATGGTTTGCGGTTCCCCGTCGTGATCCCGTCGCCCCCTGCCGGCCTCGCGAGTGCCGGGCAGGGGGCGTCACCCGTTGTCAGGCGTGCGTTACAGTCTGCCGGCCCCTGCGCTGGCACGGCAGACGTAGCAGTCCGCCTTGAGGCCGAAGCGTGCCGGGTATTCCGCCTCCACCACGGCGATCACCTCGGCCACCTTCTCGGGGCGCAGCAGGGCGACCACGCAGCCGCCAAAACCGCCGCCGGTCATGCGCACACCGCCTTCGCTGCCGAGCCGGGCCTTGATGATCTCCACCAGGCCGTCGATGGGGGGCACGGTGATCTCGAAGTCATCGCGCATGGCGGCGTGGGACTGGCCCATCAGTTCGCCGAGGCGCACCAGATCGCCCTGTGCCAGCGCATCGGCCGCCGCCAGAGTGCGGGCGTTCTCGCCGACCACGTGGCGGGCACGGCGATAGCAGGCCTCGTCCAGACCGTCCTTGCCCGCTTCCAGCGTGGCCAGGTCAAGATCCCGCAGGGCCTTGACCCCGTAGTGACGGGCGGCGGTTTCGCACTGCTGGCGACGGGTGTTGTATTCGCTGTCCACCAGGCCGCGGCGCACGTTGGAGTTGACGATGAGCACCGCCAGATCGGTCGGCATGGGGATGAGCCGGGTCTCCAGGGAACGGCAATCGAGCAGCAGGGCGTGATCCTGCCTGCCGCTCGCGGAGATCATCTGATCCATGATGCCGCAGTTGCAGCCGACGAACTGGTTCTCCGCCTGCTGGCCGTTGAGGGCGATTTCCGCCTGGCTGATGGCCAGCCCCTGGGCCTCCTTGAAGGCCTGGCCGATGGCCACCTCCAGGGAGGCGGAGGAGGAGAGACCCGTCCCCTGGGGCACGTTGCCGGAGACCACCAGATTGAGGCCGCGCAGGGCGTGGCCCCGTGCCTGCAGGTGTTTCACCACGCCGCGGATGTAGTCGCTCCAGCGCTGGCTGGGGTGGTGCTCGATGGGTTGATCGAGACTGAACCGGTCGCGCTGGTTGTCGTAGTCGGCGGCGATCACTTCGACCAGGTTGTCGCCGCGCAGGCCGATGGCGACGCAGGTCTCGTAGTCGATGGCGCAGGGCAGCACGAAGCCGTCGTTGTAGTCTGTGTGCTCGCCGATGAGGTTGACGCGGCCTGGAGCCCGTACCAGCAGGTCGGGTTGTTGCTCAAACTGCTCGGCAAACACGGCGCTGACGCGCTGGCTCGGGGTCATAGGGCCTCCTCGTTGGCCTGGTTCTGGTCGTTGTAGTGGATGGGACTGAGGGCGCGCAGCCGTTCCGCCGCCTGTTCCGGGGTGAGATCGCGCTGGGTTTCGGCCAGCATCTCGAAGCCCACCATGAATTTGCGCACCGTGGCGGAGCGCAGCAGGGGCGGATAGAAGTGGGCGTGCAGTTGCCACGCCTCGGGGCAGTCGGAACGGGGCGGGGCGAAGTGCCAGCCCATGGAGTAGGGGAAGCTGCACTGGAACAGGTTGTCGTAGCGGCTGGTGAGCTCCTTGAGCGCGATGGCCAGGTCCTGTTGCTGTTCCCGGGTGAGATCCAGCATGGAGGGGACATGGGCCTTGGGCAGCAGCAGGGTCTCGAACGGCCAGGCCGCCCAGAAGGGCACCACCGCCAGCCAGTGGGCGGTCTCCACCACGATGCGGGAGCGATCTGCCAGCTCCCGCTCCACATAGTCCAGCAGCAGGGGGCGGCCGTGTTCGGCCAGCCAGGCGCGCTGGTGCGCCTCTTCCCGGGCAATCTCGTTGGGCAGGAAGTCGCTGCCCCAGAGCTGGCCGTGAGGGTGCGGGTTGGAGCAGCCCATGACGGCGCCCTTGTTTTCAAAGACTTGGACCCATTCCCACTGGTCAGAAAGCTCGGCCACCTGGTCCATCCAGGTGGTGATCACCCCTTCGATGGCGGGCAGGGGCTGCTCGGGCAGGGTCTTGCCGTGATCCGGCGAGAAGCAGATGACCCGGCTGGTGCCCCGGGCGGCTTCCAGCTTCAGCAGGGGATCCGGCGCCGCATTGGCGGCCGGGGTGTCCTGCATCAGGGCGGCGAAGTCGTTGGTAAAGACGAAGGTGCCCTGATAGTTGGGGTTGATATCGCCGGTCACCCGGGTGTTGCCCGCACAGAGGAAGCAGTCGGGATCATGGGCCTGGCTCGGCGCCAGGCTCACCTTCTCGACCTGGCCTTGCCAGGGGCGCTTGGCCCTGTGAGGGGAAACCAGCACGTACTGGCCGGTGAGTGGGTTGAAGCGGCGGTGGGGGTGATCAACGGGGTTGAACATCATCACTCCAGTGTGTGAGTTGAATACATCCGAAGGCGCAGGCCAGGGCCTACGCCTCGTAACCATTGGGGTTGGCGGACTGCCAGCGCCAGCTGTCGGCGCACATGGCGGCGAGATCCCGGCTGGCGTGCCAGTCCAGTTCCCGAGCGGCCTTGGCGGGATCGGCCCAGCACTCGGCGATGTCGCCGGGGCGCCGTGGCTCGATCCGGTAGGGAAGGGGCCGACCGCAGGCGGCCTCGAACGCCGCGACCATCTGCAACACGCTCTGGCCCTGGCCCGTGCCCAGGTTGTAGGCGTGGACACCGCCCCGTCCGGCGCAGTGTTCCAGAGCCTTGACGTGCCCTTCGGCGAGATCCATCACATGGATGTAGTCGCGTACCCCGGTGCCGTCGATGGTTGGGTAATCGTTACCAAAGACCGAGAGGCAGTCGCGCCGGCCGATGGCTACCTGGGTCAAAAACGGCATCAGATTGTTGGGGATGCCCTGGGGATCCTCCCCCAGAGTGCCGGACTCGTGGGCGCCGACGGGGTTGAAATAGCGCAGCAGGGTCATGCTCCAGTGGGGCTCGGCCCGCTGCAGATCCTCGAGGATCTCCTCGATGATCAGCTTGGATCGGCCGTAGGGGTTGGTGGCGCTGCGGGGAAAATCTTCCCGGATCGGGGTGCTGGCGGGATCGCCGTAGACGGTGGCCGACGAGCTGAACACCAGATTGCGTACCCCGGCCCGTTTCATCGCCTGCAGCAATACCAGGGTGCCGCTCAGGTTGTTCTCGTAGTAGTCCAGCGGGATGCGGGTCGACTCGCCGACCGCCTTGAGGGCGGCGAAGTGGATCACGGCGTCGATGTGCTGCTCGCTGAAGATGCGATCCAGCAGGGCCGGGTCACGGATGTCCCCTTCGTAGAAGCGGGGTTCGCGCCCGCTGATGGCGGCGACACGGGTCAGGACGCCCGCCTTGCTGTTGCAGAGGTTGTCCACCACCACGGGCTCCATGCCTGCGGCCTGCAAGGCCAGACAGGTGTGGCTGCCGATGTAGCCGCAACCGCCGGTGACCAGTACTTTCATCCGTTGTTCCACCCTCAACTCCTCGCATCAGGAAAGCCTGAGCAGGAGTCTAGCCGAGGGGCTGACGGGCAAACTGTGAGCTGCTTAACAAATATGTGTAAACGATTACACTTGTTTTCATCGACCAATGTGGCAAGTTCTGATTTTTCCCCCTGTTATCAGTGACATTGAACGGTATAATGCGGCCAGTCGCAGCGTGAAATAAGTGAAAACAGCATGAGCACCATCAAGGATGTCGCCCGTTTGGCCAATGTGTCAGTGGCAACGGTTTCACGGGTGATGAACAACTCACCCAAGGCCAGTGCCGCCTCCCGCGAGGTGGTGCTGAAGGCCATGGCCGAGCTGGGCTATACCCCCAACGCCAACGCGCGGGCCCTGGTCAGCCAGACCTGTGACACCATGGGAGTGGTGGTGGGGGACGTGGCGGATCCTTTCTTCGGCGCCCTGGTCAAAGGGGTCGCGGCAGTGGCGGTGGAGCAGGGCTTGCACCTGTTGATGGGTAATGGTTTTCACCGCGCCCAGCAGGAGCGGGAGGCCATCGAGCTGCTCATCGGCAAACGCTGCGAGGCACTGGTGGTGCACAGCAAGGCGCTCGGCGACGAGGAGCTGGTCGACTACGCCCTGCGCGCCCCCGGCATGGTGCTGATCAACCGCGACATTCCGAGTCTGAGGGGGCGCTGCATCGCCCTCAACAACCGCCAGGGTGCGGCGACCGCCACCCGTCATCTGCTGGATCTCGGCCACCGCCATATCGCCTTCCTGAGCTCGGATCACGCCATCGAGGATGCGCTGTTGCGCCACCAGGGCTATCAGGATGCCCTGGCGGAGGCGGAGGTCTTCGCCGATCCCGAGCTGGTGGAGAGCGGCATGCCCAATGAAGAGGGGGGCGAGCGCGCCATGCTCAACCTGCTGGCCAAGGGGTTGCCCATCACGGCGGTGGTGGCCTACAACGACGCCATGGCGGCAGGGGCCATCTCTGTGCTGGCGGACAACGGCCTCAAGGTGCCGGAAGAGGTCTCGGTGGTAGGCTTCGATGACATCATCTACGCCAGATACCTGAGACCCAAGCTTTCCACCATGCGCTATCCCATCGAGCTGATGGCGGCCCAGGCGGCCAAGCTGGCGCTGCAACTCGCCGCAGGGGAGAGCGAATCGGTGCAGAGCCGCATCTATACCCCCACCCTGATCAACCGCCATTCGGTCGCTCCCGTCAGGTCCTGATCGCAGCGCTTGTGCCCCCGTCGGCGCAAGCGCTGCGCCTGGCGAACCCGGATTGCAGCCCATAAAGCGCCCCATAGCTCAGACGATAGATAGCTCAGACCATGGATAGCTGAGAGCATGGCTAGCGCAGACCACAGAGGGTTGCCTGAGGAGTGACAACCGTCCCCTCACGCTCCCTGCCTGCCGAACTCGCCAGTTCTTCCCGCTCGTCTGTCACGAGCCCCTCTCCCCCGGCCTGCCGAGCCTCACTTCCGGCCAGATCCTGCCAGACGCTCGCCATGGCTTTTCTCTGCGCCGGGCAGGGGCTCTCGTGGCCTCTGCACACTCCTTCGAGAGGCCGGGCTGCGTGCGTGCCCGGAACCGGGTTGAGGCGCTCCAGCACCTGATGAGGCGAGGGGGGCGCGATGTCGGGTCTTTGCCATGGCTTGCTCCGCTTGTTCGGCCATTGCCTCCCGGTTTCACACTCCCGGGCATCTTTTGCCCTTCCGAAGGTCCGCTTTTTCCCCCGTGGGGTCATTTACCCGGATTTATCCGATTTTTACTCCGTTTTACTTAACAAAATGAGTGTAATCGTTTACATCTGTGTGAGCGGGATCGCCGATCACCGGGCAAAACTCTCCTACACTGCAGTGGTTTTCAGCGTGAATGCAGGGAGAAGTGAAGCATGCTCAGGGAGATAGTGGCCCGTCAGGATTGGCAGACCCAGGGGATCACCGCCGTGAACCGGTTGCCAGCCCATACCCCCTTGTCCAGTTGGCGCAGTGAAGGGGAAGCCAGGATGGGGGGGTTGTCACCTTCCCGCCTGCTGCTGGACGGCGAGTGGCAGTTCTCCTGGTTCGAGGCCCCGGAGCGGGTGCCGGAGCAGTGGCTGGTGGAGGATCTGCCGGATGCCTGCCCCATCAAGGTGCCGGGCAACTGGCAACTGGCTGCGGCCTACCCGGGGGCGCGGCCCGTCACGGATGTGCCCATCTACACCAACATCAAGTACCCCTTTCCCTGCGACCCGCCCCGGGTGCCTGCCGAGAATCCCACCGGTTGCTACTCTCGCGAGTTCACCGTTGCTGCGGACTGGCTGGCCGAGGGGCAGACCCGGATCATCTTCGACGGGGTGGACAGCGCGTTTCACCTCTTCTGCAACGGCCGCTGGGTCGGCTACTCCCAGGACAGCCGGCTGCCGGCGGAATTCGATCTGACCCCCTTCCTTCAGGCCGGGGCCAACCGCCTCGCCGTCCTGGTGCTGCGCTGGTCTGACGGCTCCTATCTGGAAGATCAGGACATGTGGCGCATGAGCGGCATCTTCCGCTCCGTCAGCCTGTTGCACAAACCGGTCCGTCATTTGATGGATATCCGGGTGACGCCCGAGCTCGACGCCTGCTACCGGGATGCCCGCCTCAAGGTTGAATTGCAGGCGGCCAACGGAGCCGGTCTGTCGGTGGAGGCCAACCTCTATGATGGCGACGAGCGGGTGGCGACCCTGCGCCAGCAGATCGGCACCCAGGCCATCGACGAGAAAGGGGTGTATGACGATCGCGCCGAGCTGTGCCTGACGGTAACGGCCCCACACAAGTGGAGCGCCGAGACCCCGCACCTCTATCGCCTGACCTTGACTCTGCTGGACGAGCAGGGAAGTGCTCTCGAGAGCGAGGCCCATGACGTGGGCTTTCGGGCGGTGGAGATCCGTGGCGGCCTGCTGCGGGTCAACGGCCAGCCCCTGCTGATTCGTGGTGCCAATCGCCATGAACACCATCCCGCCACGGGTCACGTGGTGACCCCGGCCGACATGGAGCAGGATCTGCTGCTGATGAAGCGGCACAACTTCAACGCGGTGCGCTGCTCCCACTATCCCAATCACCCCGAGCTCTATCGCCTGTGCGACCGGCTCGGCCTCTATGTGGTGGACGAGGCGAACCTGGAGACCCACGGCATGACCCCCATGGGGCGGCTGGCGCGGGATCCCGCCTGGAGCAACGCCTTCCTGGAGCGGGTGACCCGCATGGTGGCCCGGGACTTCAACCACCCCTGCATCATCATCTGGTCCCTGGGGAACGAATCCGGTTATGGCCCGGCCCACGACGCCATGTATCGCTGGGTGAAGGGGGCGGATCCCAGCCGCCCGGTGCAGTACGAAGGGGGCGGGGCCGACACCCCGGCCACCGACATCATCTGCCCCATGTATGCCCGTACCCATCAGGATCAACCCTTCCCGGCGGTGCCCAAGTGGGCGCTGGCCAAGTGGATCGGCCTGCCGGAAGAGACCCGGCCGCTGATCCTGTGCGAATACGCCCACGCCATGGGCAACAGCCTGGGGGGCTATGCCCATTACTGGCAGGCATTTCGCGATCATCCGCGGCTGCAGGGTGGGTTTGTCTGGGATTGGGTCGATCAGGGGCTGGACAAGCAGACCGACGATGGCCGCCATTTCTGGGCCTATGGTGGCGATTTCGGCGACACTCCCAACGATCGCCAGTTCTGCTGCAACGGCCTGCTGTTCCCCGATCGCACCTCCCATCCTTCCCTGTTTGAAGCCCGACGTGCCCAGCAGCCCTTTGTTCTGACCCTGCAGGGTCGCCAGCCGCTGACGGTGGAGATCCGCAGCGAATACCTGTTCCGCGAGACGGACAACGAACGCCTGCAGTGGCGTCTGTGTGAAGACGGCGTGGTGGTGAGCCAGGGTGAATGCCCGCTCGAGCTGGCCCCCCGGGGGAGCGTGACGCTGACCCTGCTGGAGCAACTGCCGGCCTTTGCGCCGGGGGCGCTCGCCTGGCTGGATCTCGCCATCGTGCAGCCCACCGCCACGGCCTGGGCCGGAGCGGGTCACGAGGTGGCTCGCCAGCAATGCCTGTTGCCCGCGCCCCTGGCGCTGCCGTCGGCCTGCCCGGCGGTCAGCCTGACCGAGCAGCGCGATCACTGGGTGCTTGGCGCCGCAGATTCCCTGTGGCAGCTCGACAAGGCCAGTGGTCGCATCGTCAGCTGGCAGAAGCAGGGCCGGGAACGGCTTCGCGACGCCATCGCCGATCACTTCTATCGGGCGCCGCTCGACAACGATATCGGCACCAGCGAGGCGGATCACGCCGATCCCAACGCCTGGATTGCCCGCTGGCAGGAAGCCGGACTCAATGATCTGCAGCACTGCTGTCTCGGCCTGGAGGCGAGTCCGGAGCTGGGTCTCATCACGGCGCACCACGGCTACTTCGTGGGTGACGAACCGAAGATCCTGACCCGCTGGCATCACAGGGTGGACGGGGAGGGCGCCATGCACCTCGCCATCGAGGTGGAGGTGGCCGCCGACATGCCCTCCCTGCCGCGCATCGGTGCCCGGCTCTGGCTGGCTGATGAACCGGCCGAAGGTGCCCCGGTGAGCTGGCTGGGGCTTGGCCCCCACGAGAATTACCCGGATCGACGGCTCGCCGCCGATCTCGGTCGCTGGCAATTGCCCATCGAGGCGTTGCACACCCCTTATGTCTTCCCCACCGACAACGGACTGCGCTGCGATACCCGCGCACTGCAACTGGGGGATCTGGCGGTGGAGGGGCGCTTCCACTTCAGCGTCAGCCGCTACAGTCAGCAGCAGCTGGCCGAAGCCCGTCACCAGACCGATCTGGTGGCTCTGGGGGGCACGCACCTGTGCCTCGATGGCTTCCACATGGGGGTAGGAGGCGACGACTCCTGGAGCCAGAGCGTGCGGCCCGAGTTCTGGCTGTTGCCGGGGCGTTATCACTGGCACTGCCGTCTGAGCTAGCCGGACCCGCCGTCGCGAGATGGCGAGACTCAAAGGCGGTTTCTCACGTAACTATTTAATTTTTAACAATATTACGGCTATGTAACAGAGTGTAAACGTTTTCATTTTGTTGCCAGGATCACAGACCGCCTCACAACAAACTGATTACATTAGGCTGGCGCCAGCTCAAACGGTGTACAGCATTCCCTACAAAAAACAGATAGAGATCGGAGCATAACAATGAAAAAACTCACGACAGTTGCCACCTTGCTGATGGGACTGATGGCGGGAGCCCAAGCCCAGGCCGATACCCGTATCGGGGTCACCGTCTACAAGTACGACGACAACTTCATGGCCGTGGTGCGCAAGGCCATCGAGAAAGAAGCGGCGGCCACCCCGGGTGTGGAACTGCTGATGAACGACTCCCAGAACGACCAGTCCAAGCAGAACGACCAGATCGACGTGCTGCTGGCCAAGGGCGTGAAGGCCCTGGCCATCAACCTGGTTGACCCGGCGGCGGCCCCTGTCGTGATTGAGAAAGCCCGTGCGGACGAGATCCCCGTGGTCTTCTACAACAAGGAACCGAGCGCGGCTGACCTGGCCAGCTATGACAAGGCCTACTACGTTGGCACAGACTCCAAGGAGTCCGGAATCATTCAGGGCCAGCTGATCGCCAAGCACTGGAAAGCGCACCCCGAGTGGGATCTGAACAAGGATGGCGTCATCCAGTTCGTGCTGCTCAAGGGTGAGCCTGGTCACCCGGATGCGGAAGCCCGCACCACCTACGTCGTCAAGACCTTGAACGATGGCGGCATCAAGACCGAGCAACTGCACATGGATACCGGTATGTGGGATACCGCCATGGCCAAGGACAAGATGGATGCCTGGATCTCCGGTCCGAACGCCAACAAGATCGAAGTGGTCATCGCCAACAACGATGGCATGGCGATGGGCGCCGTGGAATCTCTGAAGGCCCAGGGCAAGACCGCCATCCCGGTGTTCGGTGTTGACGCCCTGCCGGAAGCCCTGGCCATGGTCAAGAGCGGTGCCATGGCCGGTACCGTGCTGAACGATGCGGCCAACCAGGCCAAGGCCACCTTCGAGCTGACCAAGAACCTGGCCGAAGGCAAGCCGGCCGGTGAAGGCACCAACTGGAAGATCGACAACAAGGTCGTCCGCGTTGCCTACGTGGGCGTAGACAAAGACAACCTGTCCCAATTCGAGTAATTCCTCCCCTCAGGGCAAGGGAGATCCCCTTGCCCTCTTTTCAACCAGATGTGATGGCTGATATGACAACACGGCAACAATCAGAATGGCTGTTGGAGATGATTGACGTCAGTAAGAGCTTTCCTGGCGTCAAGGCACTCGATAATGTCAATTTACGGGTCCGTCCTCATTCTGTGCATGCGTTGATGGGCGAGAATGGCGCAGGGAAGTCCACGCTGCTCAAGTGCCTGTTCGGCATCTACGAGAAGGATCAGGGCAAGATCTTCTTCAAGGGACAGGAGATCAACTTCACCTCGTCCAAAGAGGCGCTGGAGAATGGCGTTTCCATGGTGCACCAGGAGCTGAACCTGGTACTGCAACGCACCGTGATGGACAACATGTGGCTCGGCCGCTATCCCACCAAGGGACTGTTTGTCGACCACGGCAAGATGTATCAGGACACCAAGCATATCTTCGAGGAGCTGGACATCGACATCGACCCCAGGGTCAAGGTCGGCACCCTGTCGGTTTCCCAGATGCAGATGATCGAGATTGCCAAGGCATTCTCCTATGACGCCAAGATCGTCATCATGGACGAACCCACCTCCTCCCTGACCGAGAAAGAGGTCAACCATCTCTTCAAGATCATCAACAAGCTCAAGGAGAAGGGGTGCGGCATCGTCTACATCTCCCACAAGATGGAAGAGATCTTCCAGCTCTGTGACGAGATCACCATATTGCGGGATGGCCAGTGGGTGGCGACCCAGCCCCTCAAGGGCATGACCATGGATCAGATCATCGGCATGATGGTCGGCCGCGAGCTCACCCAGCGCTTCCCGGAAAAAACCAACCAGCCCAAAGAGGTGATCCTCGAGGTCGAGCACCTGACGGCCAAGAACCAGCCTTCCATCAAGGACGTGACCTTCAACCTGCACAAGGGGGAGATCCTCGGCATCGCCGGTCTGGTGGGGGCCAAGCGCACCGACATCGTGGAGACCCTGTTCGGCATCCGCGATCGCAGCGAAGGGACCATCAAGCTGCACGGCAAAGAGGTGGCGAACCACAACGCCCACGAGGCGATCCAGAACGGCTTCGCCCTGGTGACCGAGGAGCGCCGCTCCACCGGGATCTATTCACGCCTCGACATCGCCTTCAACTCCCTGATCGCCAACATGGACAACTACAAGGGATCCATGGGGCTGCTCAGCGACAACAAGATGAAGAGCGATACCCAGTGGGTCATCGACTCCATGCGGGTCAAGACACCGACCCAGCAGACCCAGATCGGCTCCCTCTCCGGTGGCAACCAGCAGAAGGTGATCATCGGTCGCTGGCTGCTGACCCAGCCCGAGATCCTGATGCTGGATGAACCGACCCGGGGTATCGACGTCGGCGCCAAGTTCGAGATCTACCAGCTCATCCTGGAGCTGGCGAAGAAGGACAAGGGCATCGTCATCATCTCCTCCGAAATGCCGGAACTGCTCGGCATCACGGACCGCATCATGGTCATGAGCAATGGCCGGGTCGCGGGGATCGTCAACACCAAAGAAACTGACCAGAGCGAGATCCTGCGCCTGGCATCTCTGTACCTATAAAGACAGGAAGACATTATGGAGTCGGCTAAAAATTTCAATCTGATGCAGGCGCTCAAAGAGAACGGCATCTATGTGGTGTTGCTGGTGTTGCTCATGATCATCGTGATCAAGGAGCCATCCTTCCTCAGCCTCACCAACCTCAGCAACATCCTGACCCAGTCCTCGGTACGGGTCATCATTGCCCTCGGGGTGGCGGGCATCATCATCACCCAGGGTACTGACCTGTCGGCCGGTCGTCAGGTCGGTCTGGCGGCGCTGATCGCGGCCACCATGCTGCAGGCCCTGACCAACGTGAACAAGGTCTTCCCCACCCTGGGGGAGGTGCCCATTCCGGCGGTGATCCTCCTGGTGTGCGTGGTGGGGGCCCTGATTGGTCTGGTCAACGGCCTGATCGTCGCCTACCTGAACGTGACGCCCTTCATCACCACCCTGGGCACCATGATCATCGTCTACGGTATCAACTCCCTCTATTTCGACTCCGTGGGTGCTTCTCCGGTGGCCGGGTTTGATCCTCGCTTCTCCAACTTTGCGCAGGGCTTCATCCGGATTGGCGGGTTCAAGCTCTCGTACCTGACCTTCTATGCGGCCATCGCCAGCGTCTTCGTCTGGGTGCTGTGGAACAAGACCCGCTTTGGCAAGAACATCTTCGCCATCGGTGGCAACCCGGAAGCGGCCAAGGTGTCCGGTGTCAACGTCGCCGTCAACCTGGTGGTCATCTATGCCCTGGCCGGTGTCTTCTACGCCTTCGGCGGCATGCTGGAAGCGGGGCGGATCGGCAGTGCCACCAACAACCTCGGCTTCATGTACGAGCTGGATGCCATCGCGGCCTGCGTGGTGGGGGGCGTTTCGTTTGCCGGCGGTGTGGGAACTGTCGCGGGTGTGATCACCGGCGTACTTATCTTCACGCTGATCAACTATGGTTTGACCTACATCGGTGTCAGCCCTTACTGGCAGTTCATCATCAAGGGCGGCATCATCATCCTGGCGGTAGCCCTGGACTCCATGAAGTACGCCAAGAAGAAGTAAGCATTGGCAGGGAGGGCCGGGTCATCCCGGCCCTTTCTCTTTGGAGGGACCCATACCATGGCATTCAAAGTCAAAATCAACGTGCTGTTGCTGCTCGCCATTCTGGTCACCATCGGTACCGCCTGGTTCAGCGTCAACCACTTCATCAGCGGCTACATCCGCACCCAGGCCACCCAGAACATCAACGAGCAGATCACCCTGGTCAGGGAGAAGCTGGCGGGTGACATCAACCAGAAGGTGCTGCTGGCCGCCAACCTCAACCTCGGGGTGACCAGCGTCAAGAAGGCGCTGCAGGAGACCGGCTTTCACAACATCGTCAAGCTCATTGGCGACATGGCATTCGACGCGAACGGGGTCATCGACGACAAGGCCAGGGTTGACGCCCTGCGCAAGCTGATCCCCGCCGCCAACAACCAGATCACCGTCAGCCCGCTGGAGCAGCTGGACGGCAAACCCGTCATCTCCATCCTGGTGCCGCGCGGTGCAGACTCCGCCTACCTCTACTACCTCGACATGAGCGAATTCAAGACGCTGCTGACCAAGGTAAGCGGAGAAGGGCGTTACTTCTCCCTCACCGACAGTCAGGGACAGGTGCTCTACAGCAGCAAGCCCCAGGGAGAGAGCGAGAGCCGCCCCAACAAGCTGGATATTCGCGGCAGCGAGTGGACCCTGACCGGTTATGTGGATCTCGACTATATCCGGGCCATGACCCAGGCGCTCAACGGCAAGATCACCCTGGCCCTGCTCGGGGTGGCGGCGCTGGTACTGGCCCTCTCCATGGTGGCCCTCAACCTGGCCTATAGACCCATCCTCTCCCTGCGCGACCTGGTGCAGGAGCTCTCCCAGGGCAATGGGGATCTGACCCGTCGGCTCACGGTGACCAGCAAGGATGATCTCGGCCAGATCTCGGCGGGCATCAACCGTTTCATCGAGCAGTTGCAGGGCATGATGGGGGAGGTGAGACAAGCGAGCGGCCAGCTCAATGAAGGGATATCGGCATTGGCGAGGCAGACGGGGTCAGCCCAGGGCCTGCTGGCCGAGCATGTGCGGGAGACCGAACAGGTGGTCACCGCCATCAACGAGATGAGCCGTACTGCCGTCTCGGTATCGGAGAGCGCGGCCAATACTGCCCAGCTGACTGGCCAGAGCCAGCAACTGGCCAACCAGTCGCGTCAGGTGGTGGATCAGGCCATGGCCAGCGTCACTGCGCTGGTGACGGAGGTGGAGACCACGGCACACTCCATCGAAGCCATGCAGCAGGATGTGCAGCAGATAGGCTCGATTCTCGGGGTCATCGGTGGCATCGCAGAGCAGACCAACCTGCTGGCCCTCAACGCCGCCATCGAGGCGGCCCGGGCCGGGGAGCAGGGGCGGGGGTTTGCGGTGGTGGCGGACGAAGTGCGCTCTCTGGCGGGGCGCACCCAGAAGAGCACTGCCGAGATCCAGACCATGCTGACCAGGCTGCAACGGGGCACCCAGACCGTGGTGGCCGCCATGGGCAACACCCGGCAGAGTTGCCAGGATGCGGCGGAAAACACCAGCAAGGTGAATGCGTCACTGGATCTGATGGCGGGAGAAGTGGTGGAGATCAACGATCTCATCAGCCATATTGCCACGGCCGCAGAGGAGCAGAGTGCCGTCGCCGAGGAGATCAATCGCAACATGAGTGCCATCGCCGAGGTGATCACCCAGCTCAAGGGGAATGGCGAGCGCACCGTGGACAGCTCGAACGCCATGCAGCGCACCTATGACAGGCTGCGGGAGATAGTGGGGCACTTCCGGCTGGAATAGCGCCGGCTGGGCGAGTCCCGGGTACCCTGGCCAGCAACATCGTGGCCGGGGTGACCCATCAGCGGGCAGACGTGAAAAATACCCAAAAAAGATGGGGGCGACTTGCGTCGCCCCCGATAGTCTTATCGCTCATATCCTTGAACGAAGTTGCTCCCTGCAATCCCTGACTATACCTCTTCCTTTAGGTTTCCCCTTCCCAATCCTTTGGGGTGTCCTTTAGCCATCATGGCCTGACGAGTCATCCGTTCCCGTCGCACTTTCTCCGTCCTGGGAGGTGTCCTTTACCACATCCTGTGGTGAGTCCATTTGCCCAACCCTGGCAGCCAGTCTTCCTGACCGACTTCATTGCGTCCGTGCAGGAGTAACTATAAGGATTTCGCGCAGGGCGACAATGACATGCTGAAAAACGTTTTATTCAAACTGGTTTCCCGCGAAAGGATAATGAAGTTATCTTTTTTAAAATCATGGCTTTAATGATCTCTCATGCTGTTTTTTCACGCGCATCTTCCGACTATGGCGAGAATTTTGTTGGCACTTTACTTACTCAGTCGATGGCGAATATCTCACAAGGCGTTTAACTGCGGTTCAGAATCCGGGGAGGCCGATCAGTGTCGATCGCAGATGAGGGTGGAGGAGAGCAACGGGCATGATGCAGGTGGCGTGGTCCGGATCCCATTCAGGAGATAAAGGAGGGAGAGCGGGGATGACCCAAGAGGAGATCGCCTCCCCTTGGGCGAGAGGGTCAGGGATGCTGGCTGCCACCGTGCCATTGGCATAGGTAGGCGGGGACCAGCATCTGGGGTGCCTGGTCAACGTGACAGACCACCAGCGGCATGGCGGGGGCTCCCTGGGCATGCACCAAGGCCGGTGTCATGGGCAGGACCAGGGCGACGAACAGAAACAGCGACGGGATCTTCATGGTTATCTCCTTGGTGACGGGAACGAATGTGACAAGCATCACTTTTTGAGTTAAGGCGAACCCGAAATCGGCGCAAGGTGACTGAAAAAATTCAACTAATGAAAAAACTTTGAATCCCGGTTGCACTCCGGTCGGTGAAAAAGCCGCCATCAGGATGCGTGCAAAATGCATATCCATATAAAAGAGATAGTGCACACGACTTGGCGATGAGGCTCGCCATCTGGCCCGGGCAGGCCGCCATGATCTGGGACAAGAGATGGATTATTCAGCGATAAAGGAGCAGGTGATTATTTATGTGAGAGCAAACGGGATGACAAGCGAGGATAAATTCAAAGGTGGGTGAAGTTTATTCAAAAAATGAGCGTTTTGATTTTAATATAATGATTTGTTTGATGTTTTTTATTGGTGGCTATCCATTTTTGGATATCATGGGTGAATGGAATTGCGTTCTTTGTGGAATATATTGGGGCTTTATTGCGTATTTATGCCGGATGGAGGGTGAGGGAAATGTCAGATATGTAAACTCCATCATAAATTAACTTCTGAATTTATGCAGTCTCGGGTGAATGTGATCAATGTCCAAGTTTGGTGGAGTTGCCAGACCTAATCTCTGCGTCGAAAGGCAAGGGCAGGATAGAACACAAGCCGAATACCCTACATAAAGAATATCCCGCCTTAGCCACGAGCCTGAATAGAAGGAATCTATTCAATCACTCGCAGGGACCACTGCTAGACGGAATATCATCATGAGCAAATTTTATGTAGGTTCTGAAGTTGGCCAGTTGCGCCGTGTCATGTTGCACCGCCCCAACCTCAGTCTGAAGCGTCTGACCCCTTCCAACTGCCAGGATCTGCTGTTTGACGACGTCCTGTCCGTGGAACGTGCCGGTCAGGAGCACGACAAATTCGCTCAGGTACTGCGCGATCAGAATGTCGAAGTCTTCCTCCTGACCAATCTGCTGGCGGAAACCCTGGACGTGCCGGAAGCCAAAGCCTGGCTGCTGCAACACCAGGTCTCCGACTATCGCCTCGGCACTGCCCTGGCCAACGACGTGCGCTGCTTCCTGGCGGACATGCCTCACCGCGAGCTGGCCCGCATCCTCTCCGGCGGCCTCACCTACTCCGAGATGCCCTACAGCGGCGTCAACATGGTGGTCGGCATGCATGCCCCGACCGATTTCATCATCGAACCGCTGCCCAACCACCTCTTCACCCGCGACACCTCCTGCTGGGTCTATGGCGGTGTCTCCATCAACCCCATGGCCAAGGCCGCCCGTCGTCGCGAGACCAACCACGTGAAGGCCATCTACCGCTGGCACCCGCAGTTTGCCGGTCAGGAGTTCATCAAGTACTTCGGTGACGAGGAGCGCGACTACGACAACTCCACCATCGAAGGGGGCGACGTCCTGGTCATCGGCCGTGGCGCCGTGCTCATCGGCATGTCCGAGCGCACCACGCCACAAGGGGTGGAGCACCTGGCCCGCAGCCTGTTCAAGCACGGTCAGGCGAAACAGGTCATCGCCATGGAGCTGCCGAAACACCGCAGTTGCATGCACCTCGACACCGTCATGACCCACATGGATGTCGACACCTTCTCCGTCTATCCGGAAGTCATCCGCAAGGATGTGAACTGCTGGAGCCTGACCCCGGGCGGTGCCACCGGGATGAACATCAAGGAAGAGGGTTACTTCGTGACCGCCATCGAGAAAGCGCTGGGGGTGGATCAGCTCAGGCTCATCACCACCGGCGGCGACAGCTTCGAGGCCGAGCGGGAGCAGTGGAACGACGCCAACAACGTGCTGACCGTGCGCCCCGGCGTGGTGGTGGGTTACGAGCGCAACACCTACACCAACGAGAAGTACGACAAGGCCGGCATCACTGTGCTGCCCATCCCGGGTGAAGAGCTGGGACGTGGCCGCGGCGGCGCCCGCTGCATGAGCTGCCCGATGGAACGCGACGGCATCTGACAAGACGGCGTGGCGCCGGCAGAGGCTGGCGCCACACACACCCGAATTCGAGAGTAACACCCATGAAAAAACCAACTGTCGTCGTCGCCCTGGGGGGCAATGCCCTGCTCCGCCGCGGTGAACCTCTGGAAGCCGACATCCAGCGCAAGAACATCGCCACCGCCGCCAAGACCATCGCCCGCATCGCCGAGGATTACAACGTGGTGCTGGTGCACGGCAACGGCCCGCAAGTCGGCCTGCTGGCCCTGCAGAACAGCGCCTACACCAAGGTCTCCCCCTATCCCCTGGATGTGCTGGGTGCCGAGTCCCAGGGCATGATCGGCTACATGCTGATCCAGGAGTTGAAGAACCTGATGCCGAGCCGCAACGTCACCGCGCTGCTGACCCAGGTGCAGGTTGATCCGCAAGATCCGGCGTTTGCCAACCCGACCAAGTTCATCGGCCCCGTCTACGAAGAGGCGGAAGCCCGCACCCTGGCTGCCGAGAAGCACTGGGTGGTCAAGGCAGACGGCAAGTTCTTCCGCCGCGTGGTGCCGTCCCCGCTGCCCCAGCGCATCGTCGAAGGCGACGCCATCGAAACCCTGATCGCCCAGGGTCACCTCATCATCTGTACCGGTGGTGGTGGCATCCCGGTGACCTGGGATGGCCAGAGCCTGACCGGCATCGAGGCCGTCATCGACAAGGACATGTCTGCCGCCTACCTGGCCAAGCAGATCAAGGCCGACGCCCTGCTGATCCTGACCGATGCCGATGCAGTGTATCTGGATTGGGGCAAGCCGACCCAGCGTCCGCTGCGGGTCACCAGCCCGGACGAGCTGGCTGGCGTCAAGTTCGATGCTGGCTCCATGGGGCCCAAGGTCGAAGCCTCCTGCGAATTCGTCAAGGCGACCGGCGGCATGGTCGGCATCGGCTCCCTGGAAGATGGCCTCGCCATCCTCAAGGGGGAAGCCGGCACCAACATCGTCGCCACCAATACCGTCAATGCCTGAGCCAAGGCTCTGGTCTGAACAACTGCGTAGTCAATAACACTGCCAAATTGGTCTGAACAAATATAGAGAGAACTCATCATGGCTTTTAATCTGCGTAACCGTAACTTCCTGAAACTGCTGGACTTCACCCCTCGCGAAATCCAATACATGATCGATCTGGCCATCGACCTGAAGAAAGCCAAATACGGTGGCTATGAGCGCAAGCATCTGGTCGGCAAGAACATTGCCCTGATCTTCGAGAAGACCTCCACCCGTACCCGCTGTGCGTTTGAAGTGGCGGCCTTCGACCAGGGCGCGCAAGTTTCCTACCTCGGCCCAAGCGGTTCCCAGATCGGTCACAAGGAGTCCATGAAGGACACCGCCCGGGTACTGGGTCGCATGTATGACGGTATCGAATACCGTGGCTACGGTCAGGAGATAGTGGAAGAGCTGGGTGCCTACGCCGGTGTGCCGGTCTGGAACGGCCTGACCAACGAATTCCACCCGACCCAGATCCTGGCGGACTTCATGACCATGCTGGAGCACGGCAAGGGCAAACGTCTGGATCAGATCAAGTTCGCCTACCTGGGTGACGCCCGCAACAACATGGGCAACTCCCTGATGGTGGGTGCCGCCAAGATGGGCATGGACATCCGTCTGGTGGCGCCGAAAGCCTTCTGGCCGGAAGAGGAGCTGGTTGCCACCTGCCGCCTCATCGCCGAAGAGACCGGTGCGCGCATCCACCTGACCGAAGACGTGAAAGAGGGTGTGCTGGGTGCCGACTTCCTCTACACCGACGTCTGGGTCTCCATGGGTGAAGCGAAGGAAGCCTGGGATCAACGGGTCAAACTGATGACCCCGTATCAGGTCAACATGGATGTCATCAACGCGACCAAGAACCCGGATGTGAAGTTCATGCACTGCCTGCCGGCGTTCCACAACGACGAGACCACCATGGGCAAGGAAGTGGCCGACAAATATGGCATGAAGGGCCTGGAAGTGACCGAGGACGTGTTCGAATCCGAGCACAGCATCGTGTTCGACGAGGCGGAAAACCGGATGCACACCATCAAGGCAGTGATGGTGGCTACGCTGGGCGACTGACGTCGTCAGTGGTGCCGGGGGGTGACCCCCGGCTTTTCAACCATGTGACAGCGGCATAATACCTCCAACCCTACGACCCGCAGCCTGCATGGATACCACACCCACAGAAGGAAGCTGGACCATGACCAAATTCAAGTTCCCGTCAGCCTACACGATACTGTTTGTGCTGATCGCCCTAGTGGCCGCCCTGAGCTGGATAGTGCCGGCCGGCAAATACGAGATGACCATGAACGAGGCCCTCGGCAAGGAAGTGCCGGTGGCCGGTACCTACAAACTGGTGGATGCCAATCCCCAGGGGATCGTCGACGTGCTGCTGGCACCCATCGACGGTCTCTACAACCACGACACCTACGAAGCTGGCGCCATCGACGTCTCCCTCTTCATCCTGATCATCGGTGGCTTCCTTGGCATCGTGACCAAGACAGGTGCCATCGATGCCGGTATCGAGCGCGTCACCGATCGCCTGCGTGGCCGTGAAGAGTGGATGATCCCCATCCTGATGGCGCTGTTCGCCGCAGGGGGCACCATCTACGGCATGGCGGAAGAGTCCCTGCCGTTCTACACCTTGCTGGTGCCGGTGATGATGGCCGCCCGCTTCGACCCTGTCGTGGCTGCCGCGACCGTGCTGCTGGGAGCCGGTATCGGTACCCTGGGCTCCACCATCAACCCGTTCGCCACCGTGATCGCCGCCAACGCGGCCGGTATCTCCTTCACCGACGGCATCTGGTTGCGGGTCGCCATGCTGGTGGCCGGCTGGCTGATCTGCGTGGCCTATGTGATGCGTTACGCCAAGATGGTGAGAAGCGATCCCAGCAAGTCCCTGGTGGCCGACAAGTGGGAAGAGAACCGTGCCCACTTCCTTGGCAACAAGAGCGACCAGATGCTGGAGTTCACCACCACCCGCAAGATCGTGCTGGGCATCTTCGTCGCCGCCTTCGCCGTGATGATCTACGGGGTGGCCGTGCTGGGCTGGTGGATGGCGCAGATCTCCGGCGTGTTCCTGGCTGCCGCCATCATCGTCGGTGTCATCTCCCGCATGAGCGAAGAAGAGCTGACCTCCAACTTCATCGACGGCGCTCGTGACCTGCTCGGCGTGGCCCTCATCATCGGTATCGCCCGCGGTATCGTGGTGGTGATGGACAACGGCATGATCACCCACACCATTTTGCACAGCGCAGAGGGGATAGTGACCGGCCTCTCCACCATCGTCTTCATCAACGTGATGTTCGTGCTGGAAGTGGTGCTCTCCTTCCTGGTGCCCTCTTCCTCCGGTCTGGCGGTGCTGACCATGCCGATCATGGCGCCGCTCGCCGACTTCGCCAACGTGGGCCGCGAGCTGGTGGTCACCGCCTACCAGTCCGCTTCCGGCCTGGTGAACCTGGTGACCCCGACCTCCGCCGTGGTCATGGGGGGGCTGGCCATTGCCAAGGTGCCCTATGTGCGCTGGCTGAAGTGGGTGGCCCCGCTGCTCGGCATGCTGACCGTGCTGATCGTGCTCTGCCTGAGCCTGGGCGCCGTGCTGGCATGAATGCCGACAGACATAGGGACAACAACGGGAGCCTGGGGCTCCCGTTTTTTATGGCTGGCAAGGCGGGGCGCCCGGCCTCTCACGTGGCTTGGCTCCTTGCCGCGCGGGCAACAAAAAGGCGACCCCGGGTCGCCTTCTGGCATCCAGCAGGGGTCAGCGGGCGTTTTCCAGGGTGCGCACCACGGCGGCGTGAGCCTGGCGGGTGCGGCTGATGTGGCGCGGGGCGATCAGTACCACGTCGTTGCCGGCCACGGCCCCCAGGATCTCGGGATTGGCGTTGCGATCCAGCAGGCGAGCCACCACGGTAGCGGCCCCCGGGGTGGTATGCACCAGCACCATCTGCTGGTTGTGGACCACGGCGCGCACCATGTCGTGGATGGAGCGGGTGCTGCCGGCGGGCTCCAGCTGCTCGTCCACCAGGGTGTAGACCTTCTTGCCGTTGGCGTTCTGGGCCTTGGCGACCCCGAGACGGCGCAGCAGGCGGGAGATGGTGGACTGGCTGATGTCCGCAAAACCGCGGGCGGAGAGCTCGCGGCGGATCTCCTCCTGGGTGCTGTAACAGTGCTGGCCGATGATCTGGCGGCAGGCGTCGAGCTGGGCCAGGTCGGACTCTGGTTCTGCTGGGCGGCTGAGGGTGTTGACCATGGCGACTTCCTTTGGCGATGAGCGATGGCGGTCTCGCCCAGTCTGTCGTTCCGGCTTTTCATAGCGAAAAACACTAATGAGGAGCACTCAAGCAGGGGATGAGCGAGGTATATCCATTACGGGATGGCAAATTATAACCAAAGGGGGAATAAGTGATGTGACAGGGTTCAAAAATGGGCCCGATGGGGCCCACATGGATATCTTTTGTCGGCAGGAAATCAGTAGCGTTCGCTGACGATGTCCTGGGTGAAGGACTTCTCGCAGTATTTGCACTTCATCCGCACCGCCCCTTTCACCTCGCGCACCCGGAAGTAGCTCTCCACCGGTTCGTTGTGGGAGATGCAGTTGGAGTTGGGGCAGTGGAAGACCCCTTCGATGAACTCCGGCAGCGCCAGTTGGTGCTTCTTCACCACCACGAAGTCTTCGATGATGTTGACGGTCGCCTTGGGGGCGAACAGGGCGAGCTGGTTGGCCTGCTGCTCGGTCAGACGGGTGTTCTCGATCTTGATGAGATCCTTCTTGCCGAGGGCGCCGGATTTGAGGTTGAAGCCGACGGTGATCCGCTCCTGGGTCTCGATCAGCTGGAACAGCTTGAGGATCTTGATGCCCTGGCCGGCGGGGACGTGGTCGATGACGGAGCCGTGGCGGATGGCTTCGACTTGCAGTTGGTTCTTCTCGGACATGATGTTCCCCTTTCCCTTAGACGGTTTCGTTCAGTACCAGTGCCAGCAGTGCCTGGCGGGCATAGACCCCGTTCTCCGCCTGCTGGAAGTAGTAGGCGTGGGGGGTCTTGTCGACGGCGACCTCGATCTCGTCAACCCGGGGCAGGGGATGGAGGATCTTCATGGTGGGCTTGGCCCCTTCCAGGGTCGCCAGCTCCAGCACGAACTTGGCGGCCATGTGCTTGTACTCGGTCTCGTCGAAGCGCTCCTTCTGGACGCGGGTCATGTAGAGGATGTCGAGCTCCGGCATCACCTCTTCCATGGTCTCGTGCACGCTGAAGCGGATGCCCTTCTCTTCCAGCTCCTCGCAGAGGTAGTCCGGCATGGCCAGGGCCTCCGGGGAGATGAAGAAGAAGCGGCAGTTGAACAGGCTCAGGGCCTGGGCCAGGGAGTGGACGGTGCGGCCGTACTTCAGGTCACCGACGAAGGCGACGTTGAGGCCGTCCAGCTTGCCTTGGGTCTCGTGGATGGAGAAGAGGTCGAGCAGGGTCTGGGTGGGATGCTGGTTGGAGCCGTCACCGCCGTTGATGACCGGCACCCGGGAGAACTCGGAGGCCAGACGGGCTGCCCCTTCCTTCGGGTGGCGCATCACCACCGCATCGGTGTAGGAGCTGATGATCTTGATGGAGTCGGCCAGAGTCTCGCCCTTCTTGGCGCTGGTGTTGCCGCCGTCGGCGAAGCCGATGATGTTGCCGCCCAGGCGCTGGACCGCGGTCTCGAAGGAGAGACGGGTGCGGGTGGAGGCTTCGAAGAAGCAACTGGCGACCAGCTTGTCTTTCAGCAGGCGGCTGTCGGGTTCGGCCTTCAACCGCTGTGCGGTGGCGACCACCAGTTCCATGTCGGACCGGGTCAGATCCGAGATGGAGATGACGTGTTTGTTATAGAGTGGATTGGTCATCGTCTGCATTCCCTTTGGCATCAATGAAGGTTTTTCCGGCACAAAAAAAAGCCCCTGAAACAGGGGCTCTTTTCAAAAAAAACGGGGGATCTGTGGGACGGGAACCGGAAACAACGGGGCCGCTCTGGTGCGCTCCACCCGTCTGCAAGGCTGCTTTTTTCATCAAAAACGGCATTGTCCTGTCCCGACCTTTTTCAAAACCGCACCGATTATAGGGCTGGTTTTTGAATTGTCAAAAATTTATTTCAAAGGCAGGATTTGCCCAGAAAAACGTTTAAGTGTCGCGAACGGGTCGACAAATCCAGAGTGCGTGCTGCGCCTGCAAGGGAGCGTCATCGGCGGCCATGCTGCGCAGGTAGCCGAGTCTGTGGTGCCCCTCCAGCAGGCAGTAGGGATGGGGCAGGGGGTGACCGTCCGGGTAGCAGGTTCCCGGGGCGGTGGCGAGGACGATGACAGGCTCGGACCAGGTGCCCCGGCGCAGCATGTCATCGCCGAGCCAGGAGCGGCGCACGTAGCGGTTGCTGCGCAGCATCTCGCCCCAGCGATCGATCACCTCCATGTGGCGGGAGTCTATCTGCTCGATAATCTGCGCGGTGGGCCAGTGCTCGCACTCGAACTGGTGGCTGGCGAGATCGATAAAGCTCCAGTTGGATTCAAAACCGCGCCAATGACGGTAAATCCACTGGGCGAGCACATTGGAGGGAATGGAGGGCACCAGGGGAGAGACTCTGTCCAGATAGTCGGCCAGGGTCTCCGTCTTGCGCTCATCCCGGAAGTTGAGGGGCGCAAGCTGTTGCAGCAGTCGGTAATTGAGCATGGGCAGCCTCCCTGAGCCTGGTTTCACCCTACCCCCATTTGTGTCCCATTCCTACCCCGTCGGGGCTGCAAATACAGCAGCTTACCCCCGCTCCTTGTTGGAATTGCGGGGATCTGCTCGTCATTTGTTCGATCGCATCGAAAGTGAGAAAAAAAGCCTTTACCTTTGACCTCCGCTTTGTATACTACGCCTCGTTTGTTGCAGGGGCGTAGTTCCAATTGGTAGAACAGCGGTCTCCAAAACCGATGGTTGCGGGTTCGAGTCCTGCCGCCCCTGCCATTTTTCAGAAAGGCCAGCTCATTGAGCTGGCCTTTCGCATTTCCGGCGTTTGCCACCGCCTCCGTTAGCCTCTTTTTCCCCGCTTCGCCGCTGCCATTTCTGCCAATGGAGGCCGCTTTTCCCCTGTGCTACACCTTGCTTCCTGCCAGATGGCGCCCTCAGGCGCATCGCATCCGGCGGGCCCAAGGCGCTTCAACAAGGAGAGAGCGATGAACAAGGCAGTGGATACGCGTCCCCCCCATGCCCATGCCGGTGGCTGGGTCCCCCGGGATCAGGCCCATGTGGCGCGCTGGGTACAGCGGCTGCGTCAGGCGGTCACCCGCCAGCCTCGCCCGCTGGTGGCCCCGATCGCCGGATTGAAGGCGCTGGTGGAGCAGGATCCTCTCCTGCATCAGCAGGCACAGGGGATGTTTGACGAGGCATGGCAGCACGAGCACAGCACGCCGCTCGGTCAGGTCCAGGTGCGCAGCTTCGATGAGTTCCTGCAGCTGCTCAACGGCATCATGACCACGGCCCCGGAAGCCTATCAGGATGTGCAGACCCAGGAGCCCGCCGGGCTGATCGGATTCCCCATCAATGCCCTGCTCAACTGGCCCATGGCGACGGCCGCCGGGTTCGACTTCTTTGCCAATGCGCTGGTGAACCAGCAATTGCGCAAGATCCTCGGTTACTGGGCCGACTTCCTGCAAAGTCCCGCGTCCCGTTATGTGCTGACCGAGTCGGTGAGCCCCCTGGATCGCCAGACCCTGATCGTCCCCTGGCTGGGTGACGTGGCGAAACGGGAGATGGTCAAGGTGGCGCAGGGGGCGCTCGGGGCCGGCGACAACCCCACCCCAGAGCGCTTCGAGGGGATCTTCCACACCGCGCCGGGAGAGGAATACGAGGGCTTCGCCAGCTGGGACGACTTCTTCACCCGCCGCTTCTGCCCCGGCGTGCGGCCGGTGACGGCCCCGGACGATGACAGCGTGATCGCCAACGCCTGCGAGTCGGCCCCGCTGCAGGTGGTGACCGGGGTAAGGCGGCAGGACGCGTTCTGGCTCAAGGGGCAGCCCTATTCTCTGGACAACCTGCTGGACTTTGACCCGCGCGCCGCCGCGTTCGAGGGGGGCACCCTCTATCAGGCCTTCCTCAGCGCCCTCAGCTATCACCGCTGGCACAGCCCGGTGAGCGGCACGGTGCGCTCGGTCAAGGTGGTCAACGGCAGCTACTACCTGGCCAACCGCCACCAGGGTTTCGACAGCCCGGCGGGGCCCGACCCCAGCGCCCCGAACCAGTCCCAGCCCTTCCTCACCGCAGTGGCGACCCGGGCACTCATCTTCATCGAGGCGGACAACCCCAAAATCGGCCTGATGTGCGTGGTGCCGGTGGGCATGGCGGAGGTGTCGAGCTGCGAGGTGACGGTGCAGCCGGGGCAGCGGATCGCGAAGGGGGAGCAGCTCGGCATGTTCCACTTCGGCGGCTCCACCCACTGCCTGCTGTTTCGCCCCGGGGTCGAGCTGGCGTTCGACTTCTACGGCCAGCAGCCGGGGCTGGAAGCGACCAACCTGAGGATCAACACGGCGCTGGCGCGGGTCAAATAACCCAGCCGCCGGACAGTAAAAGGCCGCCCTTGAGGCGGCCTTGTTGTTTGTCCATCAGATGGCGCCGACCTGCGTCTTGAGGGTTTCCACCAGCCGCTGGTGGCGGGCGGGGAGCGGCCACTCGGCGCGGTAGATCAGCCAGAGGGTGTCGATCACCTCAATGCTGCTCTGGATCACCCGGATCTGCTCCTGTTGGGCAAAGGCGGTGACGGCGAAGCGGGGCAGCACGGTAAAGCCGAGGCCGCGGGCGACTGGCTCCAGGATCAGGCCGATCTGGTTGGTAAAGCCGCGCAGCGGGATCTCGCCGAAGCGCTGGCCGGGATAGCGTCGTCCCAGCAGGCGCTGAGCCATGCTGCGGCCATCCGGGTGGTCAATAAAGCCGAGCTGACAGAGGTGCTGCCAGCTCGGCTCCTCGCCGTCGTTGGGTACAACCAGACAGAGGGGTTCGCGGGCGAAGGGCTCGGCGGCTATGCTGGGGTGCTCCGGCGGTTGATCCACCAGTCCCAGATCGCTGCGCCCCGCCAGTACCGCCTGCACTATGTCGGGGGTGGGGGCAAAGCGGTGCTGGATGGTGAGTCCGGGATGCTCCTGTTGCTGATCGAGCAGCAGGGGATAGAGCAGCAGGCCAATGCTGCCGGGGGTGGTGAGGGTGATGGCGCCGCGGTGAGGGTCGTCATCAGAGAGACGGGCTCGCAGCTGTTCGGCGGCCTGCGCCTGCTGGCGGGCGAAGTCGAGCAGCACCAGCCCGCGCGGGGTGAGCTCCAGCTGACGGGGCTTGCGTAGCAGCAGGGGGCCGAATTCGGCCTCGAGGCGCGAGATATGCTGACTGACGGCGGCCTGAGTGAGATCCAGCCGATCGGCGGCACGGGTAAAACTGCCGGTTTCATGCACCACCACCAGGGTGTGGAGCCAGAGTGGATTAACCATAAATTTAATTTATGTATTCCATTAGTTTGACCTTATTTTTCATTATGGCGTCTCTTCCTATCATGTCACCTGTTTCCCACACACAATTTCAAGGTGACTTATGACTTACCCGCGCAACTTCTCCCACATCGGCATCACGGTGACTGACCTCGACAAGGCAGTCGAGTTCTATACCAAGGTGATGGGCTGGTATCTCATCATGCTGGCGACCACCATCACCGAGGATGACTCCGCCATCGGCGTGATGTGCAACGACGTATTTGGCCCGGGCTGGGGCTCTTTCCGCATCGCTCATCTCTCCACCGGCGACAAGATCGGCATCGAGCTGTTCGAGTTCCCCAACAGCGAGCAGCGCGAAAACAACTTCGAATTCTGGAAGACCGGGGTGTTCCACTTCAGCGTGCAGGATCCGGATGTCGAGGGGCTGGCGGCGCGCATCGTCGCAGCGGGTGGCAAGCAGCGGATGCCGGTGCGCGAGTACTATCCGGGCGAGAAGCCCTACCGCATGGTCTACATGGAAGATCCCTTCGGCAACATCATCGAGATCTACAGCCACAGCTATGAGCTGACCTACTCCGCCGGTGCCTATCAGGGGTAAGTGACAGGCCGCCTTCGGGCGGCTTTGTGGTGCCTGCGGGTGTCAGCATGGAATAGTGAGCAGTCTGTTGCTGGTAGTGCGTTCTGTTGTTGATAGATGAAAAAATATCAGGATTCACTAAAGACCGTTCATGATTGTGCCGATAGAACTACCAAGATGGGGGTATTTCCGGCCCCCGGCTACCACAAGGATTCGTTGTCATGACTCTCTCGTTGCGCGGCAAGCTGCTCGCGGCCAGCCTGGGGGTAGTGCTGCTGATGGCAGCCCTGCTCGGTATTGTCGCCTTCCACACCCTCAAATCCCGCACCCTTGACGCCATCCAGAGCGAGGCGGTCAACTACGGCCACGCCCACTCGGTGGCCATCGGCAACTGGCTTGAGGATCGCAAGCACGCGGTCGACGCCCTGGCCGCTGTCATTGCGCGCGACCCCGACACGGCCCTGGTGCCCCACCTGTTGCAGACCCGCACCTCCGGCGGTTTCGGCCTCACCTATTTTGGTTCGGCGCAGGGGGAGATGACCCGCCACGATCCCGCCCTCAACACCGCCAACTATGACCCCAGGGCCCGCCCCTGGTACCAGAACGCCGACAAGGCGGGCAAGCTCATCGTCACGCCGCCCTATGTCAGCGTGACCATGCAGCAGATGGTGGTGACCCTGGCCGAGCCGGTGAGCCACCAGGGCCGGGTGATCGGGGTGGCCGGGGCGGATCTCTCCCTCGACGCCCTCATCGACGAGGTGCTGGCCATGAAGGTGCAGGGAGAGGGCTACGCCATGCTGCTCGACCGCACCGGCCTCATCGTCGGCCACCCGAACAAGGAGCTGGCACTCAAGCAGGTGGCGGAGCTGGATCCCGGTCTCACCGGGGCGGCGCTGGATGCGTGGAGCCGCGACGGCGAACTGCACGGCGCCAACCTGAACGGGCGCGAGGTGCTGCTCTCGGTGCAGGGCGTGCCCGGCACCGACTGGCTGCTCGCCATGGTGATGTACAAGGAGGTGCTGGAGGCGCCGCTCGCCTCCCTGCTGTGGCAACTGGTGGGGCTGACCCTGGTGCTGCTGCTGGTGTTCGGTGCCCTGCTCATCGCCATGTTCAACTACCTGTTCGCGGATCTGGGACGGGTCTCCAGGGCGCTCGCCGACATCGCCCACGGGGAGGGGGATCTCACGGTGCAGATCGCCACCCGCAGCCAGGATGAGGTGGGGCAGCTGGCTCAGAACTTCAACCAGTTCGTGGCGCGACTGCACGGCATCGTCAGCCGGTTGCGGGACGTCACCGTCGAGCTGGCGGCCCAGTCCCGCACCCAGGCGGCGGGGGCCGAGGCCCGCAGCCAGCGGGTGCGCCAGCAGCAGGACGAGATCGTCATGGTGGCCACCGCGGTGACCGAGATGGCCTCCGCCACCCAGGAGATCGCCGGCAACGCCGAGTTTGCCGCCAACACCGCCGGCGATGCGGTGCGCCTCGCGGTGGCCGGCCAGTCCCAGGTCGGCCAGAGCCAGCGCAGCATCACGGGGCTGGCGGGGGAGGTCTCCGACGCCAGCCAGACCATCCACGAGCTGGATGGCCACGCCCAGCAGATCAGCGGCATTCTGGCCACCATCAGCGGCATCGCCGAGCAGACCAATTTGCTGGCCCTGAACGCCGCCATCGAGGCGGCCCGGGCCGGGGAGCAGGGGCGCGGCTTTGCCGTGGTGGCGGACGAGGTGCGGGTGCTGTCGCGCCGCACCCACGACTCCACCGCCGAGATCCAGCAGATGATCGAGGCGCTGCAGCAGACCACCCGCAAGGCGGTGGGCGGCATGGAGACCAGCCGCCAGCTGGCGGGCACCAGCGTGGAGGACGCCGAAGCGGCGAATCTCAGCCTGGGCAGGATCAATGAGGCCATCGGCGCCATCAGCGACATGGCGACCCAGATCGCGGCGGCGGCCGAGGAGCAGACCTCGGTGACCGGCGAGATCAGCCGCAACACCGAGAATATCCGCCACGTCTCCCAGGCGCTGGCGGCCCAGGCTGGCGAAGAGGCCGCCCAGGCGGCCCAGCTCAAGTCTCTCACCGAGCGGCTGGAGCAGGAGATCGGGCGCTTCCGGCTCTAGGCTGCGACCCGGATGTGACAAAGGCGACCCCGGGGTCGCCTTTATTCATCCTGTGTATGGATATTATCTCACCATGCACCCGCTGAATAATGCCGGGGCCTGGCCCTGCAACGGGTGCAGGCAGAGGCTCAGAGGGGCTTGATGTAGCTGTAGAACTCGTTGTCCCGCTGGTAGCCGTGCCCTTCGTAGAGGGCCTGAGCCTGTCGGTTGTCGGTGGCGGTGCTCAGCATCAGGAAGGCGGCGCCCGTCTCCTGGCCGTGGCGATCGGCCCGCGCCAGCAGCGCCTGGGCCACCCCCTGCTGGCGGGCCGCCGGCGCCACGAACAGATCGTACAGCAGCCAGACGGGCTTCAGGGCGAGGGAGCAGAACAGGGGATAGAGGTGGGCAAATCCCAGCACCTCTCCCTCCTCGCTCTGGGCCACGAAGAGCA
Organism: Aeromonas sp. s4; assembly: GCF_040907855.1. NCBI lineage: Bacteria > Pseudomonadati > Pseudomonadota > Gammaproteobacteria > Aeromonadales > Aeromonadaceae > Aeromonas > Aeromonas sp. s4. Next base: position 51,537 of record NZ_JBFOCP010000045.1, read on the forward strand.
CCGACTCCCCGGCGGTGCAGCGCTCCAGCAGGAAGGCTTCGGCGGCCTCGGGCCGGGCAGGCAGCTGGTAGAACGCCCGGTATTCCACGAACAGGGGGGTGACCCGGGGAATGTCCCCGGGGGTGGCCTGGAAGATCCTCATGGGGCGTTCCCCGCCGGATCCTGGTTGACCCAGATCATCCGGTCGGTGGCAAAGCCGAGCCCTCTGGCCCGCTCGACCAGGGCCTCTACCTTCTCTTTGGGGGGATGGGGCGTGCGGGAGAGGATCCAGAGGTACTGGAGGTTGTAACTGCTCACCAGGGAGAGGTCATAGTCCGTCGCCAGCACGTTGTAGCTGCCGTAGAAGGGGCCGAAGAAGCTCACCTTGAGGCGCCCCTCGTCGCTGTCACCCACGAAGTAGGCGCGCCCCTCGGCCTCGCGCCATTCCCCCTGTTCGTCCTGCCCCCGGTTGATCACCCTGACACCGCCGTCATCCCGCAGGCTGTAGGTGGCGGTGACCCGGTTCAGGCCGCGCTCGAAACCGTGATCGAGGCGGGCCACCTCGTACCAGGTGCCCAGGTAGCGGTCGAGCTGGAAGGGCTTGACCACTTGGTGTCCCGGTGGAATGCCGGTGCAGGCGGTGGCCAGCAGGGTCAGAACGAGCAGGATCAGTGTGCGCATGTCATCCCTCCACGATACGCAGTTGTCCCGAGCGGAAGCGTGCCGCGTGTTCGCTCGGGGTGTTGCCAAAGAAGCGTTTGTATTCGCGGCTGAACTGGGAGCCGCTCTCGTAGCCTACCTTGTCCGCCGCCACCCCGGCCTTGAGGCCGTCGTGCAGCATCATCAGCCGCGCCCGGTGCAGGCGCAGGGTCTTGATGTACTGCAGGGGCGAGGTGGCGGTGGCCGCCTTGAAGTGGTGGTGGAAGGCCGAGATGCTCATGTTCGCCTCCCGGGCCAGCTCCTCCACCGTCAGGTTCTCGGTAAAGCGCTGCTCCATGATACGCAGCACCCGGGCTATCTGGCTCACCTGGCTGTGACGGCTGGCCATGGCCAGCAGGGCGGGGGCCCCCCCTTCGTGCAGGGCGTGGAACAGGATCTCGCGCACGATCTGGGGCCCCAGCACCCGGGCGTGGAGCGGCTTGTCCATCACGTCGATGAGGCGCTCCACCGCGCAGAGCATGGTCTCGGAGAGGGGCACGGAGACCACGCCGCGACCCGGCTCCGCCGGGGCGGGGGCCGCGTCCCCCATCTCCAGCAGCAGGGCCTGCAGCGCCGCCACGTCGATCTCCACCGAGAGCCCCACCAGAGGGGATTCGGGGGAGGCGAAGCACTCGCACTCGCAGGGCAGCGGCAGGGTCATCATCAGGTAGTGCTCGGGGTCGTAGCGGAAGGTGAAGTCCGAGAGATAGCCCACCTTGTGCCCCTGCAGGATGATGATCATGCGCGGGCGGTAGAGCACCGGGATGCGGTCATGATGCTCCGTGGTGTAGATGAGGTGCACGCCGGGCACGGGGGCGGCGGTGATCCCCGGGTGGGGTGCCAGGGCGGCGAGTCGGCTGGCGAGGGCGGACTGGTGGGTCGCCGCGATGGGCTGATTTGTACTCATTTATCCAGGCTCAGTAGAAATAGGCAAGAAATCGGCAGAAAGCTCCCTTGATGGTAGGAGGTTATAAGAGAAAAATGCAACCCATACCTTACCGACTACGACCACCCCGGGAGATCCCATGAACAACTTCATCCTGCACACCCCCACCAAGGTGCTGTTCGGCAAGGGCCAGGTGGCCCAGCTGCGCGGCCAGATCCCCAGCGACGCCCGCATCCTCGTCACCTACGGCGGTGGCAGCGTGGTGCGCAGCGGCCTGCTGGACCAGATCCGCAGCGAGCTGGCCGGCCTGACCCTGTTTGAATTTGGCGGCATCGAGCCCAACCCCACCTACGAGACCCTGATGGGAGCGGTCGAGTTGGCCCGCGCCGAGAAGGTCGACTTCCTGCTCGCGGTGGGTGGCGGCTCCGTGCTGGACGGCTCCAAGTTCATCGCCGCGGCCGCTCACTACGATCCGGCCAGGGATCCCTGGCACATCCTCGAGACCGTCGGGGGCGAGGTGGCCTCCGCCATTCCCCTGGGCAGCGTGCTGACCCTGCCGGCCACCGGTTCCGAGATGAACATGGGCGCCGTCATCACCCGCAAGAGCACAGGGGACAAGCAGCACTTCTTCTCCCCCTTCGTGATGCCGCGCTTCGCCGTGCTCGACCCCGTGCTCACCTACACCCTGCCCGCCCGTCAGGTGGCCAATGGGGTGGTGGATGCCTTCATCCACACCCTGGAGCAGTACCTCACCTACCCGGTGGATGCCAAGGTGCAGGATCGCTTTGCAGAAGGGCTGCTGCTGACCCTGGCGGAAGAGGGGCCCAAGGCGCTGGTGGAGCCGGAAAACTACGACGTGCGTGCCAACATCATGTGGAGCGCCACCCTGGCGCTGAACGGCCTGATCGGAGCCGGTGTGCCCCAGGACTGGGCCACCCACATGCTGGGCCACGAGATCACCGCCCTGCACGGTCTGGACCACGCCCAGACCCTGGCGGTGGTGCTGCCCGCCCTGCTGCAGGCCAAGCGCGAGCAGAAGCGCGCCAAGCTGCTGCAATACGCCGAGCGGGTTTGGGATCTGCGCAGCGGCAGTGACGAGGCGCGTATCGACGGTGCCATCGCCGCCACCCGCGACTTCTTCGAGCGGATGGGGATCAAGACCCGGCTGCGGGATTACGTGGCCGACGCCCGGATCGACGCCCTGCTGGCCAAGCTCGAAGAGCACGGCATGACCGCCCTGGGTGAGCACGGCGACATCGACCTGGCCCAGAGCCGGCATATTTATGAGGCAGCCTGGTAAGCAGAGCACGCCTGAAGCGGGCCGCAGGCCCAGTTGCACCAGGGGGCCCGAACCCGCCAGCAGGCGGGGACGCGGCCCCCTGATCGTTGCAAAATGGTTACTTTTTCCCTTTTCATCTCATCAGATGAGCCAACGGCAGATTTCGTAAGAACAAAAAACGCTAAGGTAGAGGCCGGGTTAAACATTTTTTTTGACTGGTTGGATCACTTTTTTTAGCGCTTTTTGCTGGTATAAGCCCCTAATTTGGTTTGTTTTTTTTAATCACGGTCCGGGATGGGCTGAATTCTGTACCCGCCCGCCCGGGGCCGTGGTTGTAATAAAACTCCAAAATTTGATACTAATCACCCTCGCGCCTGAAAAGCGGGGGCCTGACCGTGACAGGAGGTCGAGGTGAAGCCTGCTGATTTTCATAACAAAGGGCCCGTGACCTGCACTTTGATCATGCCTTGTCCCCTCAGACATGAGAGACTTGGCGATGATTGTTTATTAACCATCAGGGAATAGTCATGCAGATTGGAATACCGAGAGAGAGTCTCGCCGGTGAGACCCGGGTCGCAGCGACCCCGGCCACTGTCGAGCAGCTGAAAAAGCTCGGCTTCGAGGTTGCCATCGAGGCCGGTGCCGGCCTGCGAGCCAGCTTCGATGATGCCGCCTTCGAGGCTGCCGGTGCCAGCGTGGTACCGAACGTCTGGCAAGCCGACCTTGTCTTCAAGGTCAACGCGCCGACCGAGGCCGAAATCGCACAAATTAAGGATGGTGCCACCCTGGTGAGCTTCATCTGGCCCGCCCAGAACCCCGAGCTGGTCAAGAAGCTTTCCGAGCGCAACATCAATGTGATGGCGATGGACATGGTGCCGCGGATCTCCCGTGCCCAGTCCCTCGACGCCCTCTCTTCCATGGCCAACATCGGTGGCTATCGCGCCGTCGTGGAAGCCGCGCACCAGTTCGGTCGCTTCTTCACCGGCCAGATCACCGCCGCCGGTAAAGTACCGCCCGCCAAGGTGCTGGTCATCGGTGCCGGTGTGGCCGGTCTGGCCGCCATCGGGACCGCCGGTTCCCTCGGTGCCATCGTGCGTGCCTTCGATACCCGTCTGGAAGTGGCCGAGCAGATCGAGTCCATGGGTGGGGAATTCCTCAAGCTGGACTTCGGCGGCGAAGATGGCGCTTCCAGCGACGGTTACGCCAAGGTGATGAGCGAAGAGTTCATCAAGGCCGAGATGGAGCTGTTCGCCCAGCAGGCCAAGGAAGTGGACATCATCATCACTACCGCCCTGATCCCGGGCAAGCCGGCACCCAAGCTCATCACCAAGGAAATGGTGGACAGCATGAAGCCGGGCTCCGTCATCGTGGACATGGCGGCCCAGGCCGGCGGCAACTGCGAATACACGGTACCGGGTGAACTGCATGTCACCGACAACGGCGTCAAGGTGATCGGTTACACCGATCTGCCGGGCCGCCTGCCTGCCCAATCCTCCCAGCTCTACGGCACCAACCTGGTGAACCTGATGAAGCTGATGTGCAAGGAGAAGGACGGCAACGTCGCCATCGACTTCGAAGACGTGGTGCAGCGCAACATGACGGTGGTCCAGGCCGGTGAAGTGACCTTCCCGCCCCCCGCCATCTCCGTCTCTGCCGCCCCGCAGAAACCGGCTGCCGCCAAACCGGCCGCCAAGAAGGAAGAGGCCAAGCCCTCCAACAAGAAGTTCGTGTTCGGTGCCCTCGGCATCGCCGCCTTCGGTTGGGTGGCCGCCGTGGCGCCTGCCGCCTTCCTCTCCCACTTCACCGTCTTCATCCTGGCCTGCGTGGTCGGTTACTACGTGGTGTGGAACGTCTCTCACGCCCTGCACACGCCGCTGATGTCGGTCACCAATGCCATCTCCGGCATCATCGTGGTCGGTGCGCTGTTGCAGATTGGACAAGGGTCGACCCTGGTCACCGTGCTGGCCTTTGTCGCCGTGCTGATTGCCAGTATCAACATCTTCGGTGGCTTCACCGTCACTCAGCGCATGCTGAAGATGTTCCGTAAGGATTAAGGGGGTTTAACGTGTCTCAAGGACTGGTAACAGCATCCTATATCGTTGCCGCCGTGCTCTTCATCCTCAGTCTCGCGGGACTGTCGAAGCAAGAAACGGCCAAGCATGGCAACCTGTTCGGTATCGCGGGGATGGCCATCGCCCTGCTCGCCACCGTCTTCAACCCGGAAACCAGTGGCGTCCACTGGATCATCCTGGCCATGGCCATCGGTGGCGCCATCGGCGTGCGTCTGGCCCTCAAGGTCGAGATGACCGAGATGCCCGAGCTGGTGGCCGTGCTGCACAGCTTCGTGGGCATGGCAGCGGTGCTGGTGGGCTTCAACAGCTTCATCGATCTGCACCCCTCCGCCCCCGCTGAAGTGGTGGTCTCCGTCGGTTCCAACCTGGATGCGACCTTGGCAGCCGCCCGGGCGGCGTTCGAGCAGGCGGCAAGCGTCGCCCAGGTCGAGCACCTCTCCGGCGCCATGCTGAACATCCACCTGGTGGAAGTGTTCCTGGGCGTCTTCATCGGTGCCGTGACCTTCACCGGTTCCGTGGTGGCGTTCGGCAAGCTGCGTGGCCTCATCTCTTCCAAGCCGCTGATGCTGCCGCACCGCCACAAGCTGAACCTGCTGGCAGTGGTGGTCTCCATCGCGCTGATGATCCACTTCGTCAACGCCGGTGGCTCCACCTTCGCCCTGCTGGTGATGACCCTGATCGCCTTCGCCTTCGGCTGGCACCTGGTCGCCTCCATCGGTGGCGCGGACATGCCGGTGGTGGTCTCCATGCTGAACTCCTACTCCGGTTGGGCGGCGGCGGCGGCGGGCTTCATGCTTTCCAATGACCTGCTGATCGTCACCGGTGCCCTGGTGGGTTCCTCCGGTGCCATCCTCTCCTACATCATGTGCAAGGCGATGAACCGCTCCTTCATCTCCGTGATCGCCGGTGGCTTCGGCTCCGACGGCGTGGCCTCCACCGCCGAGCAGGAGCTGGGCGAATACCGCGAGACCAACGCCGAAGACGTGGCCGACATGCTGAAAAACGCCAGCTCCGTCATCATCACCCCGGGCTACGGCATGGCGGTGGCGCAGGCCCAGTACCCGGTGGCCGAGATCACCCAGAAGCTGCGTGATCGCGGCGTCAAGGTGCGCTTCGGCATCCACCCGGTGGCCGGTCGTCTGCCTGGTCACATGAACGTGCTGCTGGCGGAAGCGAAAGTCCCCTATGACATCGTGCTGGAAATGGACGAGATCAATGATGACTTCGCCGACACCGACGTGGTGCTGGTGATCGGTGCCAACGACACCGTCAACCCGGCCGCCATGGAAGATCCGGGCAGCCCCATCGCCGGCATGCCGGTGCTGGAAGTGTGGAAGGCGCAGAACGTCATCGGCTTCAAGCGCTCCATGAACACTGGCTACGCCGGTGTCCAGAACCCGCTGTTCTTCAAGGAGAACACCCAGATGCTGTTTGGCGATGCCAAGGCCAGCGTCGAGGCCATCCTGAAGGCGCTGTAAGCGTTGACCGGATGAGACAAAAAGGGGGCTTCGGCCCCCTTTTTTTATGACCAGAGTGGATGACCGTGGCAGGGAACAGACAGGCGGTGGTGCCTGCCTGTCCTGACTGACTGGCGAGCCCTGGCTCAATTAAAGTTGAGCAAAAGCACCAAAAAACCACCTTAAAGGCCTCTCATGGGGCCTTTTTGTCATTTCAGTCGTGATTTTGCTCACATTTTGTGGTGTTGTCTCACCAGTCGGGCATAATGCCCGCGCAAAAAGCGGATTTGCTCAATTTTATTTGAGTCCGCTGTGAATATCTTTACCCAACGTTGACCGGATGACCCCATGACCGAGGTAGCTCCCTTGCGCGACGCCAGCACACTGACCGATGAAGAGCGCCATCTGATCGCCAGCTTCGAGCCTGCGGTGGCGGCGCTGTCCGCCCTGTTTGGCCCGGGCTGCGAGGTGGTGCTGCACGCCTTTGACAGTCTGCACGCCTCCGTCATCAAGATTGCCAACGGCCACATCACCGGCCGCCAGGAGGGAGCGCCGGTCACCGATTTTGCGCTCGACAAGTTGCACAGTGCCGCCGGCAGCCAGTGGAGCAGTTATTTCTCCCGCACCCGGGAGGGCTCCCTGATGAAGTCCTCGTCCATCACCATCAGCAACCGCGAGGGCAAACCCATCGGCATGCTGTGCGTGAATTTCAGCCTGGACACGCCCCTTGGCAGCCTGCTCGACACCTTTGCCCCGCCCGCAGTGCCCCCTGCCCACGGCACCGAGACCTTCGCCAGCTCGGTGGATGATCTGGTGGCGCAGGTGATCGCCAAGGTGGACAGGGATCCCGGGCTGGGCAGCAGCGTGCGCAACAAGGCGATCGTGCACCGGCTCTACGACATGGGCATCTTCGAGATCAAGGATGCCGCCCAACTGGTGGCCGAACTGCTCGGCATCTCCCGCCATACCGTTTACCTGCATATCCGCAATCACAAGGCGGAACTGGCCGAACAACAATGACGAGCCCGCACGCGGGCGCCATGAACATGAGACACATCGCAATGAATGCACAATGGACCGACTTTATTACCCTGCTCAAGCGTGAAGTGGTGCCGGCCCTCGGCTGCACCGAGCCCATGTCGGTCGCCCTGGCGGCGGCCAACTGCCGCAAGCTGCTGGGGCAGGTACCGACTCGCACCCGCGTCTGGGTCAGCGGCAATCTGTTCAAGAACGGCATGGGGGTCGGCGTGCCCGGCACCGGCATGATCGGCCTGCCGGTGGCCGCCGCCGTCGGCATCACCGGTGGCAACCCGGATGCCGGGCTGGAGGTGCTCAAGAGCCTCACGCCGGATCAGGTCGAGGCGGCCAAGGGGCTGCTGCCCACCATAGAGGTGGATGTGAAGGATGTGCCCGACGTGCTCTACGCCGAGGTGCTGGCCGAAGTGGAGGGGCACAGCGCCCGGGTGGTGATCTGTACCGACCACACCCGCATCGTGCTGATGGAGAAGGATGGCGAGGTGTTGATGGTGCAGGACAGCGCCCCCGGGGTGCAGATCCAGCCAGCCAAGGCCGACAAGCCCGCCATGACCCTGAAGGAGATCGTGGCCTTCGCCCTGGAGGTGCCGCTGGCCGAGATCGACTTCATCCGCGAGGCGGCCACCATGAACCAGGCGCTGGCGGACGAAGGGCTGCAGGGCTATGGCCTGCGCATCGGCAAGATCCTCACCGATCAGGTGGAGCGCAAGCTGCTCTCCGACGACCTGATGACCCTGGCCATGCGCCTGTCGTCTGCCGCCTCCGATGCGCGGATGGATGGCGCCATGCTGCCCGCCATGTCCAATTCCGGTTCCGGCAACCAGGGCATTGCCGCCACCATGCCGGTGGTCGCCGCCGCCCGCTTCCTCAAGGCCGATGACGAGCAGCTGGCCCGTGCCCTGGTGATGAGCCACCTGGTGGCCATCTATATCAAGGCCTACCAGAACAAGCTCTCCGCCCTGTGTGCCGCCAGTACCGCCGCCATGGGATCGGGGGCCGCCATCACCTGGCTGCTGGGGGGCCAGTTCGAGCAGATCAGCCACTGCATCAACAACATGATTGGGGATGTTTCCGGCATCATCTGCGACGGCGCCGGCAGCGCCTGCTCCATGAAGGTCTCCACCTCCACCTCGGCGGCGGTGAAATCCTCGCTGATGGCCATCAACAACCTGCGCGTGCCCCAGAGCGAGGGGATCGTCTCGGACGATGTGGACCAGACCATCGCCAACCTGGGTCGCCTCTCCAGGGAGGGGATGCTGGATACCGACATCGAGATCATCAACATCATGCGGGCCAAGCAGCAGGGTAAGCACCAGTGACCCCGGAGTGCCGCCGTCGGCCATAAAAAAACCGGAGCCAGTGGCTCCGGTTTTTCATTGTCCGTTCGCTACTCAGCCGCGACCGAGACGGTTGTCCGGGTAGTTCTTGGCAAGCACTTCGCGGGCATGCTGGGCCAGGGTCGGCATCTTCAGGGTGTCATAGGCGTTGACCATGATTTCCAGCGCCTTCTCGGTTTCCACCGTGTCGGGATAGGTCTCGACGATCAGCTTGGCGCGGTTGGCGGCGGCGATCAGGGCGTCACGCTTGACGTAGTACTCGGCTACCCCCAGGTCATAGCGGGCAAGACGGTTCTTCAGGCCGATCATGCGGGCACGGGCATCGGCTGCATAGCTGCTGTTGGGGTAGTTCTGCAGCAGGGTCTTGAAGTCCTGGAAGGCCTGACGGGCGTAGGAGGGGTCCTTGTCATCCCGATTGATGCCGAGGAAATCCTGGAAGAAGTTGTAATCCGCCGCCATGTTGGTCAGGCCGCGCATATAGAAGACGTAATCGATGTTCTTGTGCGCCGGGTTCAGGCGGATAAAACGGTCGATGTTGGCGATCGCCTGGGCGGTATCATCCTGCTTGTAGTAGGCATAGATGAGATCGAGCTGAACCTGGTTGGAGTAGGCACCGAACGGGTAACGAGAGTCCAGCGCTTCCAGCAGTTCGATGGCATTGAGGTAGTTGCCGGTATCCAGTTTGATGCGGGCTTTCTGGTACAGAACTTCCGGCGGTTCGTCGGGAACCTTGGGTTTGGTGCTGGAACAGCCAGTGATCAGAGTAGCGACCAAGGCGAGCGACATCAGCAGGTGAGACTTCTTTCCCATCAACAACATCCGGTCCATTTCCACGAAATTGGCAAAGTATCCGTTATGCTTGGCTAAAAGAAAAGCTAGAATACCCGGATTATTTCGAATTGATACCCCCGCTCAAGAGACCATACATGAGCCAGCATATTGAACTGACAGGCGAATTTCAGGATCACCAATTCGGGCAACGACTCGACCAGGCCCTGGCCGAATTGTTTCCCGACTACTCCCGGACCCGCATCAAGGAGTGGATTTTACAGGACAGAGTGACCCTGGACGGTCAGGTTGCCAATACCCCGCGCGAGAAAGTGGTGGCCGGGCAGCAGGTACATGTGAATGTGGAACTGGCAGACGACACCCGCTGGGATGCCCAGAACATCGAGCTGAACATCGTCTATGAAGATGAACACATCCTGGTGATCGACAAGCCGGCCGGCCTGGTGGTTCACCCGGGCGCCGGTACGCCGGACGGCACCGTGCTCAATGCCCTGCTGCACCGCTACCCCGGCATCGCCGAGGTCCCCCGCGCCGGTATCGTGCACCGTCTGGACAAAGACACCACGGGGTTGATGGTGGTGGCCAAGACCATTCCCGCCCAGACCCACCTGGTGGAAGCCCTTCAGGCACGCCAGATCACCCGTGAGTACGAGGCGATTGCCATCGGTCACATGACCGCCGGCGGCACCGTCGATGCCCCCATCGGTCGTCACCCGACCCAGCGTACCCACATGGCCGTGGTGCCCAACGGGCGCGAGTCCGTCACCCACTACCGGGTGCACGAGAAGTTCCGTGGTCACACCCGTCTGCGGTTGCGGCTGGAGACCGGCCGTACCCACCAGATCCGTGTCCACATGGCCCACATCAAGCATCCGCTGGTGGGGGATCCCGCCTACGGCGGTCGTCTGCGTCTGCTGCGCAACGCCACCCCCGAACTGACCGAGGCCCTGCGCGGTTTCCACCGTCAGGCGCTGCACGCCACCATGCTGAAGCTGGCGCACCCCATCACGGGTGAAGTGATGGAGTGGCACTCCCCCACGCCGCAGGACATGGTGGCGCTGATGGAAGTGCTGCGGGCGGATACCCTGGCCAATCCGGACGATCTGGTCTGGAACTGATCCCGGGGGCGGCCTTGCGACGATTCCTGCCGTAACCTGCCCTCCATGATCTGATGCGGGGCCCCTTGACTGGTTGCAGCCAAGGGGCCCCGTTTTCATATGAACGAAAGGAGCCACAGATGAACTGGATCGCACCCGACTGGCCCGCACCGGGCAATGTCAGGGCTCTCTCGACCACCCGGGACGGCGGCATCAGCGAAGGGGTCTTTGCTGGTCTGAACCTCGGGGCCCATGTGGGCGATGCACTGGCTAGGGTCGAGGCCAACCGCGCCCGACTGCAGCAGGTGGCGGGGATCCCCGGCACTCTCAACTGGCTCAACCAGGTACATGGCATCGCCGTCCATCCGGTGAGCGACCGTTATGAGCGCGTACCGGATGCCGATGCCGCCTGTGCGCATGAGGCGGGGCATGCCTGCATCGTGATGACTGCCGACTGCCTGCCGGTGCTGTTCTGCGATCGGGCAGGCACCGTAGTGGCGGCGGCCCATGCCGGCTGGCGCGGACTGCAGGGGGGCGTATTGGAGGCAAGCATCGCCGCCATGGGCTGCGAGCCTGGCGAGATCCTGGCCTGGCTGGGCCCGGCCATCGGTCCCGCCGCGTTCGAAGTGGGTGGCGAGGTGCGCGATGCCTTCATGGCGGAGCAGGCGGAAGCGGCGACTGCATTCGTGCCATCCCTCAACGAAGGGAAATGGCTGGCGGATATCTATCAGCTGGCCCGACTGCGCCTCGCCCGCGCCGGCGTCACCGCCATCTATGGCGGCGAATACTGCACCTTCAGCGACAGCGAGCGCTTCTACTCCTATCGCCGCGACGGGCAGACGGGTCGCATGGCCTCCCTTGTATGGCTGGAAAAATAGCCGAAGGGGCGCTCGCGAGTGGCCGCAAGCGCCTCTTCACTCCCTGGTGATGGCCCTCCGGTGGCTATGTCTTGCTGCCGAGCAGGCTCAGGGTACAGGCTGCCATTGCGAGGTCGTTTTCCCTCGGCCACCGCTATTGAGGAAAAAATAAACAGTTACCCCTTGAAATTGCCCTTCAAGACCACATCTTCCTTGTCAGAAAGCGATGTTGTTGCCGCGCATGCGGCGTCTGTCTTGAAGGGGGAGTGCAATGCGCCTCGATCGCCTGACCAGCAAATTCCAGATTGCCATTTCCGATGCCCAGTCTCTTGCACTGGGTCGTGACCACCAATTCATCGAACCCGTCCATCTGATGAGCGCCTTGCTCAATCAGGACGGCGGATCCATTCGTCCGCTGCTCACCCTGACCGGGCTCGACATCAATACCCTGCGCTCGCGCCTCGGCGAGGAGCTGGATCGCCTGCCCCGCGTCAGCGGGGTGGAAGGGGACGTACAGCTCTCCAACGGCCTCGGCCGACTGCTCAACGTCTGCGACAAGCTGGCCCAGCAGCGCAAGGATCAGTTCATCTCGTCCGAGCTGTTCGTGCTGGCGGCCCTGGACGAGAAGGGGACGCTGGGCGAGCTGCTGCGTGCCCAGGGGCTGACCAAGGAAAAACTCGAGGCAGCCATCGACAAGGTCCGTGGCGGCAAGAAGGTGGAGGATGCCAACGCCGAGGAGAATCGCCAGGCGCTGGAGAAGTACACCATCGATCTCACCGAGCGGGCCGAACTCGGCAAGCTCGACCCGGTGATCGGCCGGGATGACGAAATTCGCCGCACCATCCAGGTGCTGCAACGCCGCACCAAGAACAACCCGGTGCTGATCGGTGCCCCCGGCGTCGGCAAGACCGCCATCGTCGAGGGTCTGGCCCAGCGCATCATCAATGGCGAAGTGCCGGAAGGGCTCAAGAACAAGCGGGTGCTGTCGCTCGACATGGGGGCCCTGGTGGCCGGTGCCAAGTATCGCGGCGAGTTCGAGGAGCGGCTCAAGGCGGTCCTGAACGATCTGGCCAAGGAGGAGGGCAGCGTCATCCTCTTCGTGGACGAGCTGCATACTATGGTCGGTGCCGGCAAGGGCGAGGGTGCCATGGATGCGGGCAACATGCTCAAGCCCGCCCTGGCCCGCGGCGAATTGCACTGCGTCGGTGCCACCACCCTCGATGAGTATCGTCAGTACGTGGAGAAAGACGCCGCCCTGGAGCGCCGTTTCCAGAAGGTACTGGTGGAGGAGCCCTCGGTGGAGGACACCATCGCCATCCTGCGTGGCCTGAAGGAGCGCTACGAGCTGCACCACCATGTGCAGATCACCGACCCCGCCATCGTCGCGGCGGCCCAGCTCTCCCACCGCTACATCGCGGATCGCCAGCTGCCTGACAAGGCCATCGACCTCATCGACGAGGCGGCGGCCAGCATCCGGCTCCAGATCGACTCCAAGCCGGAATCCCTGGACCGGCTCGAGCGGCGCATCATCCAGCTCAAGCTGGAGCAGCAGGCGCTGATGAAGGAGGACGATGACGCCAGCCGCAAGCGCCTCGATCTGCTCAATCAGGAGCTGACGGAAAAAGAGCGGGAATACAACGAGCTGGAAGAGGTGTGGAAGGCCGAGAAGGCTGCCCTCGCCGGGACCCAGCACATCAAGGCGGCACTGGAGCAGGCTCGTCAGGATCTCGAGGTGGCGCGCCGCGCAGGGGACTTGGGCCGCATGTCCGAGTTGCAGTACGGCCGCATCCCGGAGCTGGAGAAACAGCTGGATCTCGCCACCCAGGCCGAGATGCAGGAGACCAGCCTGCTGCGCAACAGAGTCACCGACGTGGAGATCGCCGACGTCCTGGCCCGCTGGACCGGCATTCCGGTGGCCCGCATGCTGGAAGGGGAACGGGAGAAGTTGCTGCGGATGGAGGATCAGCTGCACAGCCGGGTGATCGGCCAGGAAGAGGCGGTGGACGCCGTCTCCAACGCCATTCGCCGCTCTCGTGCCGGGCTGTCCGACCCGAACCGCCCCATCGGCTCCTTCCTCTTCCTCGGCCCCACCGGGGTGGGCAAGACCGAGCTGTGCAAGGCGCTGGCGGAGTTCCTGTTCGATACCCAGGACGCCATGGTGCGGATCGACATGTCCGAGTTCATGGAGAAACACAGCGTGGCCCGTCTGGTGGGGGCGCCTCCGGGATACGTGGGTTACGAGGAAGGGGGGTATCTCACCGAGGCGGTGCGCCGTCGCCCCTACTCGGTGATCCTGCTGGACGAGGTGGAGAAGGCGCATCCCGATGTCTTCAACATCCTGTTGCAGGTGCTGGACGATGGCCGCCTGACCGACGGTCAGGGGCGTACCGTGGACTTCCGCAACACGGTCGTCATCATGACCTCCAACCTCGGGTCTGATCTCATTCAGGAGCACCACTCCGAGAAGGATTACGACGAGATGAAGACCATGCTGATGGAGGTGCTGACCCGCAGCTTCCGGCCGGAGTTCATCAACCGGATCGACGAGACCGTGGTGTTCCACCCGCTCGGTGAGGAGCACATCAAGTCCATCGCCCGCATCCAGCTCAAGAGCCTGATGAGCCGTCTGGAGTCCCAGGGCTTCGAGGTGGAGGTGAGCGAGGAGCTGCTGACCAAGCTGGTTCATGCCGGGTTCGATCCCGTCTACGGGGCGCGCCCCCTCAAGCGGGCGATCCAGCAGAAGGTGGAGAACCCGCTGGCCCAGGCCCTGCTCAGCGGTCGGGTCATCCCGGGCAAGACACTGCGGCTGGGGGCCGACAGCAACGGCCTCACCATGACCCAGTAATGGGATTGTCGATGAAAAACGCAGGCCTCGTGCCTGCGTTTTGTTTTCAGGGTGATTGAGATGCTGACGTTTTCCGTTTTGGTGGATGATGTTCATCTACCCGGCTGCCTGCCTGAAAAGGGACTGTCGTTGCTGTTGGAGTGCGATGGACTCAAGGTGCTGTTCGACAGTGGTCGGGGCCGGGCGCTGCGGCACAATGCCGAGGTGATGGGGGTAGATCTCGGCTCTCTCACCCATGTGGTGCTGTCCCACGGTCATTACGACCATGTGGGAGGCATCGGCTCCCTGCCCGTCTATTCCGATCCTATTCCATTGATCGCTTGTCCGGATGTGTTCAATGAGCGGGGCTATTTTTTGCCGCTGCCGTTTCGGCGATTCAACTTATATCGCCTCTCGGGGGAGCTGGAGCCCGCCTGGCTGCGATCAAAAGGACTGATCCCCCGCTGCTCGGCCGAGCCGGTCTGGCTGTCCGAGCGGCTGGTGTTCCTGGGATCCATACTGCGACGGGAGCAGGCCAAACCCTCCTTGCTTGGTTACATGGTGCGGGGCGGGCGAGTGGAGAAAGACCTTATCAGCGATGATTCGGCGCTGGTCTACAAGAGCGAGCAGGGTCTGATAGTCTTCATCGGCTGTGGTCACGCCGGGGCCGAGAACATCATCGCGCGGGCCAAGGAGGTGTGTGGCGATGAGCGGATCCACGCCGTCATCGGCGGCCTGCATCTGAAGTTTTCCGGCCCAGAGCGGGCGGTGGCGCTCGGCACTTATCTGCAGGAGGAGGCGGTAGAGAAGCTGTTTGCCTGTCATTGCACCGGCAAACGGAAGGCGGTGCTGCCGCGGCAGCGCCAGATCGGGGCCGGTTTCGAGTACCGATTTCCTGCATAAAAAAACGGCAATCCGAAGATTGCCGGGAGGAATGTATTCGATGCGATCTGACGTGGGTTGAGCGGATCGCAGGGGCAAGCCCCAGGGTCGGCAGGCACAGTCAGCGACCATGCCCGCCTTACAGTCAGTCGGGATACGCTCTCCACCCCGGCTGACCAGCTTCGCTATCGCGTCTGTCCCGCGCCGTGTTGCCGCGATAGGAGGACAGATGCAATCAAATCAATTCGTTACAGCATGCCTGGGATGGCAGCTTTCATTTCAGATGGCCAGACGCCGACCTGGACCTGACCGATGTGCTCTTTTTGCAGCAGCAGCATGGCCAGACGGGATTGGCCGATGCCGCCGCCGATGGTTTGCGGCATGCGTGCTGCCAGCAGATCCTGATGCCAGTCATATTGCAGGCGATCCTCGTCGCCGGTGATGGCGAGCTGGCGGCGCAGGGCCTCTGCGTCCACCCGGATCCCCATGGAGGAGATCTCGAAGCTGTCTTCCAGCACCGGGTTCCACACCAGGATGTCACCGTTCAGACCCGCCAGCCCCAGCTCGCTCTCGCTGCTCCAGTCGTCGTAGTCCGGGGCTCGCACGTCGTGGCGTTCGCCGTGGGAGAGGGCGCCACCGATACCGATGAGGAAGACCGCTCCCAGCTCTTTGGCGATGGCGCGCTCGCGTCCCTTGGCATCGAGGTCCGGGTAGCGGGTCAGCAGCTCTTCACTGTGCAGGAACTGGATATCCGCCGGCAGGAAGGGGGTCAGCTCATGCTCGGCACAGACCGCGCGCTCGGTGGCCTTGATGGCGGCCCAGATGCCGCGCACCGTCTCCTGCAGATAGGCCAGATCCCGGCGCTCGCCCGGCATTACCTTCTCCCAGTCCCACTGGTCGACGTAGACGGAGTGAATGGGGCTGAGACGATCCTCGTCCGGACGCAGTGCCTTCATGTGGGTGTAGATGCCTTCACCCGGGCCGAAACCGAAGCGACCCAGGGTCTGGCGCTTCCACTTGGCCAGGGAGTGGACCACCTCATAGCTGTGCTCCGGCAGGGTTTTCACCTTGACCTGCACTGCATGCTCGCAGCCGGAGAGGTTGTCCTGGGTGCCGTCACCGACCCGGCTCAGAATGGGGGCTTGTACCTCCATCAGGCCGAGTTGCAGTGCGAGTTGGCGGGAGAACATCTCTTTGACGAAGCTGATCTGCTGTTGGCTGCGGATGTAGTGCTGTTTCATGCTGAATTACCTGTCGTGAATCCGTTGAATGCGGTGATTCTTCAACATAATGCCGACTAAATTCAATATTCGATAATAGAAATAGGCTTTGTGTGTTTTTTTCTTCAAAATAAGCCATCAATTAATGATGAATCATTAAAAGGAGCGCAAAAAAGTGTCAGAAAATTATCGGATCGATAATCTCGATCAGGCCATCCTCACCGCCCTGATGGAGAATGCGCGCCTGCCTTACGCCGAGCTGGCCAAACAACTGCTGGTGAGCCCGGGCACCATCCACGTGCGGGTAGAGAAGATGAAGCAGGCGGGCATCATCGAGGGAACGCGGGTGCAGGTGAACCCCAAGAAGCTGGGTTATGACGTCTGCTGCTTCATCGGGATCAACCTCAAGAGCGCCAAGGATTACCCGTCGGCCCTGGCCAAGCTGCAGGCGCTGGACGAGGTGGTGGAGGCCTACTACACCACGGGCCACTACAGCATCTTCATGAAGGTGATGACCCGCTCCATCGACGAGTTGCAGACGGTACTGATCCACAAGATCCAGACCATCGACGAGATCCAGTCCACCGAGACGCTGATTTCGCTGCAAAACCCGATCCTGCGGGATGTGAAGCCTTGAGTCGGGTGGTCTGAGGGGGGCGTTGAGATCCCTCTCCCGTGCGAGACCCTGTCCGCGCAGCAGAATTCGACCCTGTGGGCTATGACACCCTGACCGGTGGATCAGGGTTCGATATAGGGGATGCCGTAGTTGTCGTAGAGGGCCTTGAGCCGGCCGTCCCGCTTCATGTGCAGCAGTTCGGCATCATAGGCTGCCATCAGGGCCGGGGTGTCGGCATCGGCCCGGGAACGGGTCCAGACATTGAAGTAGGGGCTGGTCTTGAGGGGTTTTGGCAGGTAGTCGAGCTTGCCTTCCAGTCCCTCCTCTCTTATCTGGGTGAAGGCGGTGACCAGGGACATGGGCACCACGTCGATGCGACCGGCGATGAGTTTGCGCAGTTGCAGCTGGTTGATGGGGATCTCCTGGAAGTGATAGCTCGGGTCTGTCATGGCTGCCGCGAGCTCGGGGGTATAGGAGAAATCCCGGGTGACACCGATGCGCCAGGGTTTGAGATCCGTCAGATGGTCATAATGGATCCGGCCTGCGGACTCCTTGCGTATGAAGAAGTGCCAGCTATGGAGCATATGGGCCTGTTTGGGGTAGAGCAGATAGGCCTCCCGCTCCGGTTTGTAGGAGTGGGTCAGCAGCAGGTCATAGAAGCCGCTTTCGGCATTGCGGGTGAGCCTGGCCCCCGAATCGATGAGCTCAATCCTGATGGGGGTATGGAGCGTGCCGAAGATGGCGGTGACGAGATCCACATCCAGCCCGCGAGGGTGTCCCTGTGCATCCAGCCACTTGAGAGGAGGCTCCAGGATGCCACCAATGACCAGCTCCCTGGCTGACAGCCAGCAGGGCAGCAGCAAGCAGAATACGAGCAAGCGTCGCACGTTACATCTCCTGAGCACTCGGGACGGGGTCGCATCCGGCAGGGACTGTGACCGGCACCTATCTAACTAGAGACGACCACGGATGGCAAACCCTGAAATGGGGAGGGGACAAACGAACGGTGCCGGTGGGAGGAGGGCGGCGCTGCCTCGACAGGCCGCCCCGTGGCAGAGTCGGGCGGGATGGACCAGCCACTCGCCGGCTGTGGGCGGGAGGGTGGTCGGCATGAAACGTGTGCGAGGTGGCCTGTCTCAGGTTGCCTGACACTGTTTCATCTGGGTGTTGAGGGCCTGCATCACCTGACGACGGCTGATGATGCCCGTCACCTTGCCTCCCTCCATTACCGGATAGACCTTGGGTCTGGCCCCGGCCATCTGGCGGGCGAGATCAACGATGTTGTCATCAGGAGAGACGAACAGCGGGGTCCGGCTCATCAGATCTTCGACCAGAGTACGGGTGTCGCAGTGATAGCTGCCCGTGAGCAGGGCGGGAATGCAATCCTGCTCGGAGAGAAATCCGACGAGGTGCTGATGGTCATCCAGTACCGGCAGGCCCCCCAGGTTTGCCCGATGGAGTCTGTCCAGCGCCTCGGCCAGACCGAGGCCGGGGTGCAGTGAGTGGGTCAATGGCTGCATATGATCGCGAATTTGTAGCATGATGGTGGCTCCATGGGGGTCGATGGGGCCACTATGCCCGGTGGCTGTGACACGGGGCCAATGGGTTTTGCCTCGGACATCGATAGGTCATGGCCGATGAATGGGTCCTCCGTGCGATCCTGCATGGATCGGGGAGGGCGACAACCACAAGGAGAGGGTATGCGTGCATTGGTAACGGGCTGTGGCCGTCGCCTGGGATTCTATCTGTGCGAGCAGCTGGTGGCCGCTGGCTGGCAGGTGACGGGCAGCTATCGCAGCGAACGGCCCGAGCTGGATCGTCTGCGAGACGTGGGCGTCGAGCTGGTACAGGCGGACTTCACCCGGGAAGAGGAGGTGGGCGCCGTGGTGACGGCGCTGGCGGCCCATGAGGATCTTGCCCTGATCATCCACAATGCCTCCGCCTTCGAGCCCCAGGCGGCGGATCCTGCGGTGCAGCTGGCCCAGTTTGATCAGTTCTACCGGGTACACATGGCGGCTCCCTTCCAGCTCAACCGGGCGCTGGCCCCCGCCCTTGCCCGCCAGCCCAACGGGGGCATCATCCACATCACCGATATCTACATCCATGCCCCGGCGCCCCAGTTTGCCGCCTACGTGGCCACCAAGGCGGGAGCCCATTCCCTGGCCATGAGCTTTGCCCGCGAACTGGCACCCGCCGTGCGGGTCAACACCATAGAGCCTGGCCCCATCCTGTTTCTCGACGAGCACGGGGATGACTGGCGCCAGCAGGTGCTGGCGAAGACGCCGCTGGCGCGGGAAGGGGGTCTGGAGCCCATCTGGCAGGCGGTACAGATGCTGATGAAGAACGACTACATGACCGGGGCCAGCATCCGGGTGGACGGAGGGCGCGCCCTCGCCGCCATCTAGGGCAAGGCGGGCCGCCATGACATGAGGCGCCTTTGGGCGCCTCATGTGTGTGAACGGCTCAAGGGTGCCGGATGGAGGCGTGCCGGGAAGGGGGGCCGGGGTGGCCGTTGCCGGGAAGCAGGGCCTCGTCTTGCTGGCAGAGATGGATGGGGGCCTGGCCGATGCGCTGCTTCGCAAACACCTTGCTGCCCGGCAGGCCGAGGGTCACCTTGCCGGAGTCCACACTGCCGCCCTGATACATCTCCGCCAGCAGGTCCCCCAGGTAGGCATCCACCCCGGCCTCGGCGAAGTCATCCCGTTCGCCGCAGGCCAGTATGTCGATGTCCAGTGGCCTGTCCGCCACCTTGCACAGGGGGTTGCTGCGATCCCGGCCATGGGCCAGCTCCATGGTGACAAACTCGGCCTTGAGCTGGACGGGGGAGAGGTCGCTCTGGACGACGAACAGGCAGTTGAGGAAGTCGTGGCGCGAATGCATGCCCACGGGTTTGGTCTGGATGACGGAACTCAGGTGAAGGTGACCAAAGCGGGCCAGCAATTCGGCGACGACCTGACTGACGTGCAGGGCGGGGTCGAGATTGGATCCAATGCTACAGAGGTAAAACATGCTTTCCATTCCTTGGGTTGGGCTCGTCTGAAATATATACGCAGCTCACGGTTATGGGATTCACTATGAATTAACATGTCGTTATCTGTTGTGATCCAACGCTGATTGGCAGAAAGGAGGTTTGCATGAGCGTAGAAATGAAATGGGCACTGTTGGCCGCGTCAGGGGCCCTTGCCATGATCATTGTCATCTGTGTGGCGTCCGTCGGCCTGGCGTGAATCCGGCCTCGGTGAGCAATCAAACCGGCTTTATGGCCGGTTTTGCTTTTTGGGGCAGTGCGGATATGCTGGCTCCCCCATGACGAATCGAGACCGCAGAAGATGACCAAGGTTCGGCCCCGCTCCCTGCTCCAGGTAGTACTGATGGGCTTCGTGCTGGTGCTGATGCCCCTGGGGGGCATGATCTGGCACGACAGTCAGGCTCTCTCCCACCTGGGCCAGCTCACCAGCGACGAGATGGAACGTGCGGTGCGAGACACTCGCCGGGCGACGCTGCTCTCCACCCAGGCCATCGATCTGGAGCGCACCCTGCGCCGCTATGCGGTCCTGGGTGATGACCGCATCCTGGCCAGCTATCGGCAGCAGCTGGTGCGCTACCGGGAACTGCTCGCGACCCATCAGGACTCCATTCCGGATGCCGAGGTCTACGGAGATCTCGAGGCGACGCTGGTCTGGCTCGATGGCCTGCAGGATCTGCGCAAGGCCAGGCAGGAGGCGACCAGCCCCCGTTTCACCGACTTCAACGAACTGAACCAGCAACTGGAAGTGGTCACCCGCAGCCAGGTGGATGATCACGTGACCCGCATGCGGGGCGCCATCGTGGAGCTGAAACAGCAGATCTGGTGGGTCAGCGGCTTCGTGGTCGGGCTCAGCCTGCTGCTGGTGTTGCTCTTTACCTACCTCATCATCCACCCGGTACGTCAGATTGAGTCGCGGATCCTGAGTCTGGGCGCAGGCGTCGAGCCGGATCAGCGCCCGGTGGATGGCCCGGCCGAACTGGTGCTGCTGGGGGAGCGGATCAGCTGGCTGCACGACAAGCTCAAGGAGCTGGAACAGCAGAAATACCAGTTCCTGCGCCACGTATCCCACGAGCTGAAAACCCCCCTTGCCGTGCTGCGGGAGGGGGCTGATCTGCTCTCGGAGCAGCTGGTGGGGCCCCTCAACGGGGATCAGCAGGAGATCTGCCAGATGCTGGAGGAGAACAGCCGCCGTCTGCAGACCCTGATCGAGCGGCTGCTCGACTTCAATCGCCTCAGCCAGCAGGAGGTGTTCACCCTGTCCGAGGTGCCCCTGGCGCCCTTGTTGTCAGACTTGTCCGAAGAGTACCGGCTCGCGCTGGAATCCAAGCAAATCAGTGTACACTTGCCGCCCGAGCCCATCAGCCTGCGGGCAGAGCCCTACCGCCTGCGACTCATCC
Source organism: Aeromonas sp. s4 (assembly GCF_040907855.1). NCBI lineage: Bacteria > Pseudomonadati > Pseudomonadota > Gammaproteobacteria > Aeromonadales > Aeromonadaceae > Aeromonas > Aeromonas sp. s4. The sequence continues at coordinate 72,991 of NZ_JBFOCP010000045.1, forward strand.
TCGACAATCTCTTTTCCAACGCGGTCAGCTATGGCGCCAGGGGCGGACAGATCTGGATCCGCGCCGGGGCGGGAGCGGGCGGCGGCTGGCTGGAGGTGGCCAACGAAGGGCCTGTCATCCCGCCAGACGAACGGGAGCGCATCTTCGAGCCCTTTGAGCAGGGCAGCATAGTGCGCCAGGGATTGCTGAAAGGCTCCGGCATGGGCCTCTCCATTGCCCGTGAGTCTGCTATGAGTCTGGGCGGTGAGCTCAGGCTGATCGAGGATGCCCAGGCGGATGTCTGTTTCCGGCTGGATTTGAACGTGCGCCCGAGCTGACGGGCGTGGCGGCGACCCCGCAGGTGCGGGTGGCGCCTTGACACCGAATATTGAGAGGAGCGGGCAGGTGCCTGTTCCCCACCAGGATCTGAAGTGACATTCAAGATGAAACGATTTGTGATTCCCGTATTGATGATAGGCCTGCTCGCTGGCTGTTCCCTGCTGCCTTCTACCAGCCTCACCGAGCCTTCCCAGGAGGCGATCGCCAGGCGGATGGAGTTTGCCAACAAGGAGATGCAGGTGCGCCTGCAATACTCGGACTGGCTGCTGGCCAGCCATCCCCAGCAGCGGATGCAGGAGCGCCAGCGACTGGCCGGCGCCACCGACCTCGAGAGCCGGGTCAGCCTGGCCATGGTCAACACCCACCCGTCCGAATCGGTGGCCAGCCGCCGGGCCGGGCTGGATCAGCTGAAGGCTCTGTTGCCGGAGCTCGGTCTCGATGCCCAGGCCTTCCTGCGCAGCTGGATCGCCCTCGGGGAGGAGCTGCTGGTGCGAGACAGCCGCCGCGACGATCAGAGTCAGGAGGTGAAGCGTCTGCGCCAGCAGATAGAGCAGCTCTCCGCCATCGACGAGCAGCTCAACCAGCGTAAGCTCAATGGGGGAGGTCAGCCATGACAGCTCCGGACCGCGCCGCAATGATCGCGTTTTTCGCCAAGAGGGGGTGAGAGCATGAGCCGTATTCTGCTGGTGGACGATGATGCCAGCCTGCTCAAGCTGATGAGCATGCGCCTGCGCAGCCAGGGTTACGAGGTGGATACCGCCGACAGCGCCGAAGGAGCGCTGGACAGGCTGCGCCAGCAGCGGGCCGACCTGGTGCTGAGCGATCTGCGCATGGGGGGCATGGACGGGCTGGCGCTGTTCGAGCGGATCCAGTCCCAGTGGCTCGGCATGCCGGTGATCATCATGACCGCCCACGGCACCATTCCCGACGCCATCCAGGCGACCCGCTCCGGGGTGTTCAGCTTCCTCACCAAGCCCATCGACAAGGACGAGCTGCTGGTCACCATAGAGCATGCTCTCAGCCTGACCCGTCCGAAGCAGCAGCAGGAGTGGCAGTCCCTCATCCAGACCCGTAACCCGCAGATGGAGCAATTGCTGATCCAGGCGAGCAGCATCGCCACCATGGACGTGCCCGTGCTGATCCTGGGTCCCTCCGGCGTCGGCAAGGGGGTGATGACCCAGGCGCTGCACCAGGCCAGCCACCGCCGCGACAAGCCGCTGCATACCATCAACTGTGCGGCTCTGCCCTGGCCCGCGCTGGACTTGCAGCTGTTTGGCGAGGATGGCCAGTCCGGCCTGTTTGCCGAGGCCAAAGGCGGCACCCTCTTCCTCGACGAGATAGGGGATCTGTCGGAGTCACTCCAGGCCAAGTTGCTCCAGGTGCTGGCGGAGTATGGTCAGGGCACCCCCGAGGTGCGGGTCATCAGCTCCAGCCATCAGGATCTGGTGACCGCCATGGAAGAGGGGCGTTTTCGCGAGGATCTCTTCTACCGCCTAAACGTGGCCAACATCACCCTGCCGCCTCTGAGCGCCCGCAGCGAGGACATCCCCCTGCTGGCCCGTCAGGCGCTGGACGATTACCGCAACCGTCACCCCGATTGCGCCGCCCTCGGCTTCTCGCCGGAGGCGCTGGCCCTGCTGGCCGCCGCGGCCTGGCCGGGCAACGTGCGCCAGCTCTGCGGGGTGGTGGAGCAGCTCGCGAGCCTCTGCTGCAGCCCGGTGATAGGCGCGGCCATGGTGGAGTCGGCCCTGAGTGGCGGCGGTGGCGGCATTCCCTCGTTCAACGAGGCGCGGGCCGAGTTTGAAAAGGAGTACCTGATCCGGTTGCTGCGCACCACGGAAGGCAATGTGACCCTGGCGGCCAACATGGCGGGGAGAAACCGCACCGACTTCTACAAGCTGCTGAATCGGCACGGCATCGAGGCGGCCAACTTCAAGTCGAAGGGATAAATGACAGAGGGGCGGCCGTCGATGACGGGCCGCCCCTCTGGTTTCCGACCGAATCGGTTACCTTATCAGGCTCAGGCTCAGGCTCAGGCTCAGGCCGGGTCGCTGACGCCGCCGGTGGAGAGGGTCTTCTGGGAGAGCCAGAGGCCGCTCGCCTTCATCAGATAGCCAAACAGGGCGCCGATGATGAGGGAGGGCAGAATGAGCCGCCACTCGCCTGCGGCGCCGAAGGTGGCACAGCACCCGGCGAAGGTGCCGGGAATGTAGGCGAGCCACTGCTGCCTGGCCTGTACGCACATCAGGGTGGCCACCACCCCTGTCATCAGATAACCCGCCATGCCGGCCCCCCACCAGGTCTCCCCGTGGATCAGCAGGAGTGCCCACAGCATGCCGGTGGTGTTGCACAGCAGGGTCTGCAACAGCGCCTTGTAACCGCCACTCGAGGCGAAGTAGCTGGTGCAGCCGAGGAAGCCGACCCAGGAGATGAGACCGAGTGCGGCGGCCAGTCCACCCCAGACGGCGGAGAGGATCCCGGTCGTGATGGCGATGGCGAACAGTGGGCTCATGGCGTGACTCTCAGTGGTTGAATCCGGAAAAGGAGGCAGCCTACTCCGCGGTAGAGCGGCAGCAAGCGGGGGCCGGATTGTGTGTGATCCCGATCACTCTTTGCAACTCTGGAATACGCTTGCGCTCGCGAAAAAAATTCATTGGAGACGCCGCAGACCTTGTTCCATAGTTAGAGGCCCTGTCCTGCTCATGGAGTGAGTCTGATGGTGCCAAACGTGATCGTTCCTCTGCTGGTGTTCGTAGTGCTCTTCCTGGCCGGTACCATGGCCAAGGCACTGCCCCTTTACCAACTCATGTAATTCTGTGTGAAAGAAAACTCGGCCGGGGCGGGTCTTATGGTTGTCAACCTCATCGTCCCGGGAGTTTTTTCATGTTGATCAAGCGCCGTACTTCTCATCACCCCACCGAACAGGATGTCACGCCGGAAACCGTCTATCAGGATCGTCGCCGCATCCTGAAAGGGCTGGGCCTGGGCGTCGGTGCCGCCACCCTGGCGTTTCCGGTGAAGGCCAGCCTGCTGGATCTCTTCGCATCGGACAAGCCGGCCACCGTGGCCCCCACCAGACCCCTCGACATCCGTGCCGCGACCCGGCCAGAGGGATTGATCCTCACCCCGGAGGAGAAGGCCACCACCCACAACAATTTCTACGAGCTGGGGACCGACAAGGGGGACCCGGCCCGCAACGGCCATTACCTCAAGCCCGAGCCCTGGACCCTGAAGGTGGAAGGGGAGGTGGCCAAACCCTTCACCCTGGATGTGTGGGATCTTATCAACAAGAGCACGCTGGAGGAGCGCATCTATCGGCTGCGCTGCGTGGAGGCCTGGTCCATGGTGCTGCCCTGGAGCGGCATTGCGCTGGCGGATCTGATCCGCCGTGCCGAGCCCACCAGTCGCGCCAAGTTCGTGGCCTTCGAGACGCTCTATGATCCGGAACAGTTGCCGGGGCAGGCCTCCCGTGCCCTGGGGGGCGGCATCGATTATCCCTATGTGGAGGGCTTGCGCCTCGACGAGGCCATGCACCCCCTCTCCTTCCTCGCCATGGGGCTCTATGGCAAAACCCTGCCCGCCCAGAACGGGGCTCCCATCCGGCTGGTGGTGCCCTGGAAGTACGGCTTCAAGAGCATCAAGAGCATCGTCTCCATCCGCCTGGTGGAGGAGATGCCCCCGACAACCTGGAACCTGCTGGCCCCCAACGAATATGGCTTCTACGCCAACGTCAACCCGAGCGTGGATCACCCGCGCTGGAGCCAGGCGAGCGAGCGTTTCATCGGCGAGGGGGGCATCTTCGGGGCCAAGCGCCAGCCGACCCTGATGTTCAATGGCTACGGCGACGAGGTGGCGTCCCTCTATCAGGGGATGGATCTGCGTAAATGGTATTGAGACTGACGCTCTGCCCGACTGATATCTTGCCCCCTTCTCCCCTGGTGGGAGAGGGGATGAGAAGCGGGAAAAACATGACGGGAACTGCAATATGATGCCGAGACTGAAAACAGCCCATGTCAACGGCTTGCGGGCGCTGGTGCACCTTGGTTCGTTCGGCTTTCTGCTCTGGCTGGGCTATGCCGTGCCAGCCGGGTTGCTGGGGGGGGATCCGGTCCAGGGGCTGACCCATTACCTTGGCAAGGGGGCCCTCCACCTGCTGTTGCTGACCCTGCTGGTGTCGCCGCTCGCCAAGCGCTGGCGCCAGGGGCAGCTCATCAAGTTGCGCCGCCCCCTCGGGCTCTGGTGCGCCGCCTGGGCGTCCCTGCACTTCATGGTCTGGCTGGGGCTGGATCTGCAGTTCGACTGGGGGCTGATTGGCGGCGAGCTGGTGAAGCGCAGCTACATAGTGGTGGGCATGGTGGCGCTGCTACTGTTGCTGGCGCTCGGCATCACCTCGATCCCGGCCCTGTTGCGGCGCATGGGGCCTGCCTGGCAGAAGCTGCACAACTGGATCTACGGGGTGGCTCTGCTGGTGCCGGTACACTACTGGTGGTCGGTCAAGAGCGGGTGGCAGGAGCCCCTCATCTATCTGGTGCTGGCCTGCGCCCTGCTGTGGCCCCGTCGGGAGAAACTGCTGCGCCCCTGGCGCAAGCGCCCGCAAGTGGCCAGGAGGGGGGCGGCGCAACAGCCGTCACGCCCATAGCAAAAGAGGCCTATTCGGCCTCTTTTCTGGTGATCTCGCCGGTGTTGGCATCGACCTGCAACTGGACGCGCTGATCGTCGGCATTCAGGGTATCGACCTCGAATTTGTCCCCTTCCAGCTCCACTTCCCGAATGTCGTGATACCCTTGTGCCAGCAACAACTTGACCAGTCCGGCCATGTCGAGACGTGTCTGCGCCGCCCAGCCAAAGGTGGAAAAGAGGCACAAGATCAGCAGGATACTGCGTGGGATCATATTCATTCCGGATTCATGGCTGGCACACTATAAACGGCATTATGTTAGGTTTTGAGAGATGAATCACCCATGAATAGCGCGCTGCCCCTGCTTGGATTGCTGCTGCCGATGCTGGTTCAGGCGGCCCAGCCGAACGAGGCCTTGCTGCAACAGGCGGTCAGCGAGGGGCGGGTCCGTCCTTTTCATGAGCTGATGGCGGTGGCCTCCCGCCTGCCGGTGCGGGTGCTGCGGGTCGATCTGGGTGAGGAGGATGGCGTCTGGCTCTACGAGCTCAGGCTCATCGACGAGGAGAACAGCGTCATCAAGGTGGGCTACCGGGCTGACAACCTGGAGATGGTGTGGCTCAAGGGCCACCATCTGGAACGCCTGTTCGCTCCGCGCCCGCCCCCGGAAGAGGAGTAACGGCGTGAGTCCGCGAACGTACCGTCATCCGGTTCGTCCCCCCAACCGTTGCCGGTGCCGGCACAACCCTGTTTTGGATACCCATGTATGCGCATTCTGATAGTTGAAGATGAAAAGATCCTCGCGGGCCAGCTGGCGGAGCAGCTGCGTCTGTCCGGTTTCGTCACCGATCTCTGCCACGATGGCAACGAGGCGGGCTTTCTCGGCGAGACCGAACCCTATGACGCCATCATCCTGGATCTCGGCCTGCCCGGTCGCGACGGCCTGAGCGTACTGAAGGAGTGGCGCAGCAAGGGGATGGACACCCCGGTGCTGGTGCTGACCGCCCGTGGCCAGTTGCACGAGAAGATTGAAGGGCTCAACGCCGGGGCGGACGACTACCTCACCAAGCCCTTCCAGGTGGCGGAGCTGGTGGCCAGGGTGCAGGCGCTGGTGCGCCGGGCGGCGGGGAACGCCAGCTCCATCCTCGAGATCGGTGGCGTGCGTCTCGACATGGCGGCCTCCCAGGTGTGGTACGAAGGGACCCCCATCAAGCTCACCGCCCACGAGTTCCGGGTGCTGGGCTACCTGATGCAGCACAGGGGCAAGGTGGTGTCCCGCAGCGAGCTGATCGACCACATCTATGCCCAGGATTTCGATCGCGACTCCAACACCGTGGAGGTGTTCATCGGCCGCATCCGCAAGAAGACCCACGCCGATCTCATCGAGACGGTGCGCGGCCTCGGCTACCGGATCAACGAATGACACCCTCGCAACCGATGGCGGGGTGGGTTGAATGAGGCTGGTACGCACCCTGCGAGGTCGGCTGGTGGTGATCGCCATGGTCTGGTGCGGTCTCTTCCTGTTCGCCACCGGCTTCAGCCTGCAGACCATGATGCGCAACTACTGGCAGGAGGCGGAGGCCGATGGCCTGCGCCTGCAGCTCTACGATCTGCTCTCCCGCCTCGAGATCCAGCCGGACGGCATGCCGGTGGTCACCGAGCCCATGGCCGACCCCCGTTATCGCCAGCCCTACTCCGGCTACTACTGGCAACTGGAGCTGGGGGAGACGGTGGTCAGTCGCTCCCGCTCCCTGTGGGATGCCCATCTGAGTGCCCACGGCCTGAAGTCGGCCTTCGGAGATCCGGATCTCTTCGTCGGCAAGGGGCCCAACAAGGAGCCCCTGCTCATCATGACCCGTACCGTGCTGCTGCCGGGGTCTGATCGGGTCTTCACCCTGGTGATGGCCAAGGACAGCAGCGCCCTGACCCAGACCCTGAAGAAGACCCGCATCAGCCTGTTCCTCGGCCTCGGCTTCGCCGCCACCGGCCTGGTGCTCGGCTTCATGTTCCAGATCCTCTACGGCCTGCGCCCGCTGCACCTGCTGCGCCGCGAGCTGAGCCGCGTCCATCAGGGTCATCAGGAGGGGTTCCGGCTTCGCTACCCCCTGGAGATCCAGCCGCTGGTGGAGGACATCAACCGCCTGCTGCACCACTATGGCGAGCTGCTGCAACGGGCCCGCTCCCACACCGGCAACCTGGCCCACGCCCTCAAGACGCCGCTCAGCATCATGCGCAACCAGGTGACCCAGCTGCCGCCGGAGGATCAGGCCGCCCTCGGCGAGCAGCTCGACCAGATCCAGCGCCACATCGACTATCACCTCGGCAAGGCGCGGGTGACCGGCGCCGCCAAGATCCTCGGGGTGTCGACCCCGGTGCGGGCCCGGGTGGAGTATATCTGCCGCGCCTTCTCCCGCCTCTATCCCGGCAAGACGGTGGACTTGCAGGTGCCGGTCAATCTAGCGGTCGGGGTGGAGGAGCAGGACTTCGACGAGATGGTGGGCAACCTGCTGGAGAACGCCTTCAAGTGGTCTGCCAGCGAGCTGCGCATCTCCAGCGCCGAGCTGGGTGGCTGGATCACCCTGCGCATCGAGGACGACGGTCCCGGCATGAGCGAGGATCAGATCGCCAAGGCAGTGCTGCGGGGGGTGCGCCTCGACGAGAAGGTGCCGGGCTCGGGCCTTGGCCTCAACATCGTCTCGGATCTCGCGGAAGCCTATCGCGGCAGCCTCATCATGGGGCGGGCCGAGCTGGGGGGGCTCGCCGCTTCCCTCTCCCTGCCCAAGGTGGCCAGGGTTGAGTGATGGAGCTCCCCGTCGGGGGACCCCTTTTGTGCCGCCGTGCTGGCAAGGGTGCGGCACCCGGCATAAGATACGTCTCTTGTTTCAGGTGTAGGAAGGGTAGCAATGACTGACGATCCTTGGGCTTTGTGCCATCTCGATGATTCGTTCGATGCCTCGGTGCTGGGCACCAAGGGGGCCCAGATCCAGTGGTTCGAGGACAGGGATGCCCTGATCCAGTTCCTGCTGGAGGACTTTGTCGACCTGCTGGCCGACGTGGGCGAGCTGGACGAGGATCAGACCGAGAGCGCCCGCGAGCGCTTCACCCTGCTGGTGGAGCAGAGCCTGGATGATCGCACCCTGATGGATGCCATCAACGATCTCGCCTCCGGCCTGCGCCGCATTGCCTGGCTGGGGCCCCTCTCCGAACTGGCGGAGTTGAGCGACGACTTCGCAAGCGGGCTGCGTGCCTTCTTCTGGAGCCAATATGACGGTGACGAGGATGACCCCGAGGCCTGGGTGCCGGAAGATCTCTGGCCCCAGCTGGTGGAGTGTGCCGAAGAGTACATGGTGGAAGGAGACTTCTGAGCCACCTTGTCCCCACTCTGGCTGCAAGGCGGGTGGAGTATGCGGAAGAGTATATGGTTGAGGGTGACTTGTGATTCTGAGCCACACCACAAACTGCGATAAGAAAACGGCGCCTTGATGGCGCCGTTTTTGTTGCTCAGTCCTCTACTCAGCCGTTGGCCGGTACCTCGTGCGCCGTGTTGGCTAGCACTGGCCCGATATACTTCTCTATCTGCAATTGGGCCATGTGGCCGCAGTTGCCCTGGGCCAGACTGGACGAGCCCTCGTCGAAGGTGAGGCAGTTGACGTTGCCGTTCTTGCAGATGCTGCCCGCTTCGCCCGGCTTGGCCGGATCGTACCAGGCCCCTTCACACACCCGCACTACCCCGGGCCGGATATCGGCGGAGAGCAGGGCACCCACCAGGATCTGGCCGCGCTCGTTGAAGGCCCGCACCAGATCGCCATCCTGGATGCCGCGTGCTTTGGCGTCGTCCGGATGGATCAGGATCGCCTCCCGATCGGCGATGGCGAACTTGTCCCGCAGCGGGGTGTTGTCGAGCTGGGAGTGCAACCGCTGGGTCGGGTGGGAGGTGTTGAGCGACAGCGGATAGCGCGCCGCCACCTCGCTCTTCACCCACTCCTTGGGCTCATACCACTTGGGATGACCGGCGCAGTCGGCATAACCCATCCCCGCCACCGTGTTGGAGAAGATCTCGATCTTGCCGGACGGGGTACCGAGCGGGTTGAGCAGCGGGTTCTCGCGAAAATCGGCGTGACGGATCCACTGGCGGTTGGCCTCCGGGATCGGGAAGCGGATGTAGTTGTTGGACTCCCAGAACATGTTGAACGGCGGCAGCGCCACACGTGCGCCACGGGCCTGCGCCGCCATGCCGTCGTACATCTGCTTGAGCCACAGCATCTCGTCCTTCCCTTCGGTGTACTGCTCCTGCACGCCCAGCTTGGCGGCGATGGCGCTGAAGATGTCGAAGTCGTTGCGGGCTTCAAACTGGGGCGGCACGCACTGGTGCATCGGGAAGACGTAGCGCTGGGAGTAGTCGCCGCCCATCTCCAGATCGTTGCGCTCGTAGCTGGTGGTGACCGGCAGCACGATGTCGGCGTGTTTGGCGGTAGCGGTCCAGTAAGGCTCGTGAACGATCACGGTCTGCGGTTTGCGCCACGCCTGCAGCAGGTTGTTGGTGTCCTGATGGTGGTGGAAGGGGTTGCCCCCCGCCACGTAGACCAGCTTGATGTCCGGATAGGTCACCTTGCGGCCGTTGAAGTCGATGGTCTTGCCCGGATTGGCGAGGCAGTCGGCGATGCGGGCCACCGGGATGGGGGCCGGGCTGTTCTTCGGTGCGTTGCCGGCGGAGATCCCCGCCAGAATGCCGCCCTTGGCGGTGGGGCTGCCACCGGAGGAGTAGTGGTAACTGAAGCCGTAGCCGCCCCCCGGCAGGCCGATCTGGCCCAGCATGGCAGCCAGAGTGACCAGCATCCAGTTGGGCTGCTCCCCGTGGTGCTGACGCTGCATGCCCCAACCGGCCATGATCATGGTGCGCTTGGCGGCCATGTCGAGGGCCAGTTGGCGGATCACCTTGGCATCGACGCCGCAGACGCTGCTCGCCCACTCGGCGCTCTTGGGCTGGCCGTCCTCTTTGCCGAGCAGATAGGCGAGGAAGGTGTCGAAGCCGACAGTGTAGCGATCGAGGAAGGCCTGATCGTGCTTCTTCTCGCTGTAGAGGGTGTGGGCCACCCCCAGCATCATGGCCACGTCGGTGTAGGCGTTCGGGGCAATCCACTCGGCGCCGACCAGCTTGGCGGTCTCGTTGTAGACGGGGTCGATGCTGATGACCCGGGTGCCTTTCTCTTTCAGCGCCTTGAAGCCCGCTTGACCTTCGTGATCCGGCATGTTCCAGCTGTTCTTCAGGGTGACCTGGGCGTTGACCCCCCAGAGCACCACCAGTTCGGTGTGCTCCACCACGTTGGGCCAGGCGGTCTGCTGCTCGTACACCTCGATGGAGCCCATCACGTGGGACATGATCACCTGAGCCGCGCCGGTTGAGTAGTCACCGGCATAACCGGTGAAGCCGCCCGAGAGGTTCATCAGGCGGTGCAGCAGGGTGCGGCTGTTGTGGAACATGCCGACACTCTTCCAGCCGTAGGAACCGGCGTGGATCGCCTGCGGGCCGAAATCAGACTGAACGCGCTGGATCTCGCCGGCCACCAGGTCGATGGCCTTTTCCCAGCTCACCCGTACCCACTCGTCGGCACCGCGCAGCTCCGGTCTGGCGCCCGGGCCGTGCTCCAGCCAGCTTTTGCGCACCATGGGGTACTTGATGCGGTTCTTGGCGTGGACCTGGAACGGCGCCATGTCGATGAGGTCATTCGGTGCCGGATCGTCGGCCACCGGCTGGACCCGCACCATGCGGCCCTCGGAGACGATGGCCTCGAAGGCTCCCCAGTGGGCGCCGGTCAGGATGCCCTTCTGGGCGGGCACCAGGGTGGGGAACTGCTCAAGGGCCGTGCTGACGGCCTTGGCCAGGGCGCTTTTCGGGAAGAGACCAGCCAGCAGGGGCAAGGCGGCACAGGCCCCCAGCCCCTTGAGCAGAGTACGGCGGGAGAGGTTGGTCTGTTGGTCATTGAAAAAAGTCATGGGAGAGTCCTCTGTTCCTGCCTTAATGGGCCGCGCTCATGTCGCTGGCGTGTTTCTGCACGTATTGGGTGAGCATGCGCGCCTGCTCCGGGGTGAGGGAGGTACGAGACTCCATCCCCTTGATAACGCCGATCCACTGGTTGGCGTTGAAGTGATCCAGCGCGGTGAGGCCGTGACAGCCGGTGCAGTTGTTGGACATCAGGGTGGAGGCGTATTGCCACAGCTTGCCCTGGTCGCCGATGAGCTGGCTCTGGTCGACCCAGGCGGTCAGGCTGACCTGATGCCAGGTGAGGTTGGTGGCGCTGTCGGTTTCGCTCTTGCCGGTCACGAGGGCTTTTCTGGCGGCTTCGCCGACCAGCACGCTCAGGATCCGTTTGCCGGGGGCGGCGTAGAACACCTCGCTCACCCCGTCCTGCTGCCAGCCGTCGATGCGCACCTGGGTGCGGCCGTTGTCGTTGGCCAGCACTTCCACCTGGGTGGAGGGCATCAGGGTGCCTTCATCAGTCTTGGCGCCGGCATCCAGATAGAGCGGGGTGGTGGCGATGGCATAGCGGGTGGTGACGGTGGCCGGGGTCTGGGCGGCGGCTTGCGCCAGCTCGCTGGCACCGGCGGCAGCCAGGCCGCTCATGTCCGGCATGATGTGGGCAACGCCGCGGTGGCAGTCGATGCAGGTCTGACCCTCCTTGATGGCGACCGGGTGCTCGGCGCGGGCATTGGGGCGCTGGGCCAGGATGTCCATGGCGGCGTAGCTGTGGCAGCTGCGACAGGTGGCGGAGTCATTGGCCTTGAGCTGATCCCACACGGTCTGGGCCATGCGCAGCTTGTGGGCCTCGTATTTTTCCGGTGTGTCGAGGGTGCCGATCGCCTCGTGATAGATGTCTTTCACGGCGCGGATCTTGGTCCAGAGATAGGCGGCGGGTTCACTGGGGATGTGGCAGTCGGCGCACTCGGCGCGGATCCCCTTCACGTTCTGGAAGTGGACACTGCCCTGATATTCGGCGAGGGGGGTCTGCATGGAGTGGCAGGAGACGCAGAACTCGGTGGAGCTGGTCTTGTGCAGCACGGTGACGGTGACGCCCAGTGCAGCGACCCCCAGCAGGGCCCCGAGCAGCAGAAGCCAGAACCAGGTCTTTCTCAACAGTTTTCCAAGCATGGTGACGGTGTCCTTCGAATTCGGGTATTACCAATATAGTAGTAGTCCAAAGATTCAAAGGGTTGACCTCGGTCATGATTTTTATTTCGACATGTAAGTAATTTTTGGTTTTGTTATTTGTTTGGGCATGCTTTTTTGAATTTTAATCGCACTTTTACCCTTCAACGGGAGCGGGATGTCCTGTGATGGGGGCGATGCCTAAGTCGGGGCGGGGAGGCCGCGCACCACCCCGGGGCTTGGGGTTTGTGGCGGGAGGATTGTATACTGTTCACATATACAGTATTCAGGTGTATCCATCATGCGACTCTTTATCGCCGAGAAACCCAGCCTTGGCCGCGCCATCGCCGATGTCCTCCCCAAACCGCACAAGAAGGGGGATGGTTTCATCGAGACGGCGCAGGGAGACGTGGTGACCTGGTGCATCGGCCACCTGCTGGAGCAGGCCGAGCCCGATGCCTACGATGCCGCCTACAAGCAGTGGCGCATGGAATCCCTTCCCATTGTCCCGACCCAGTGGCAGCTGGTGGCCAAACCCAAGACCAAGGCCCAGCTGGCCGTCATCAAGGGGCTCATCAAGCAGGCCGACTGCGTGGTCAACGCCGGTGACCCGGACAGGGAAGGGCAACTGCTGGTGGACGAGGTGATCGACTTTCTCGGCTATCCCAAGACCAAACCGGTACAGCGCTGCCTCATCAGCGATCTCAATCCCCCCGCCGTGCGCCGCGCCCTCGACAAGCTCAGGGACAACAAGGAGTTCGTACCGCTGGCGGTGTCGGCGCTGGCCCGTAGCCGTGCCGACTGGCTCTATGGCATCAACATGACCCGGGCCTATACCCTGCTTGGCCGCAAGGGGGGCTGCAGCGAACTGCTGTCGGTGGGTCGGGTACAGACCCCCTTGCTCGGTCTGGTGGTGCGCCGGGATCTCGAGATCGAGGCCTTCGTTCCCAAGCCGTTCTACGAGGTGATGGCCCATCTGTTGACCCAGGGCAACGAACGCTTCACCGCCAGGTGGCTGCCATCGGAGGCCTGTCTGCCCTGGCAGGATGAGGAGGGACGGGTGCTCAACCGGGCGCTGGCCGCCAAGGTGGTGGAGCGGATCCAGGGGCAACCCGCCCGGGTGGAGGCGGTGGAGGAGCAGGCGCGCAAGCAGGCGGCGCCGCTCCCCTACAACCTCTCCAGCCTGCAGATCGACGCGGCCAAGCGCTTTGGCATGGATGCCAAGCGGGTGCTGGATATCTGCCAGAGCCTCTACGAGCGGCACAAGCTCATCACCTATCCCAGATCCGACAGCCGCCATCTGCCGAGCGAGCACTTCCACCGGGCCGGCCAGGTGCGGGAGGCCATCGCCAGCACGGCCCCTGCGCTGGCCAGGGCGGTCGCCGAAGCGGATGGCAGGATCCGCAGCAAGGCGTGGAACGACAGCAAGGTGGATGCCCACCACGCCATCATTCCCACCGAGAAGAGGGGGAACGAGGGGAGCCTGGGGGCCGACGAGGCGAAGCTGTACGGCCTGATTGCCCGCCAGTATCTGCTGCAGTTCTACCCGCCGTTCGAGTACAACGACAGCAAGGTGTTGCTGCGCATCGCCGGAGGGCTGTTCCAGGCCAAGGCGCGCCGCATCCTCAAGGCGGGCTGGAAGGCGCTGCTCGGAGTGGAAGAGGATGACGAGGAGGAGGCGGGAACCCTGCCTGCCCTGAAAGAGGGGGAGGAACTGCTGTGCGAGCGGGGGGAACTGCTGGAGAAGATGACCCAGCCCCCCAAGCCGTTTACCGATGCCACCCTGCTGGCCGCCATGACCGGCATCGCCCGTTATGTGCAGGATCCCGAGATCCGCAAGACCCTGCGGGAGACCGACGGTCTGGGCACCGAGGCGACCCGGGCCGGGATCATCGATCTGCTGTTCAAGCGCCGCTTCCTGGTGCGCCAGGGCAAGAGCATCAAGGCCACCCCGACCGGGCGAGCCCTGGTCCAGGCGCTGCCCACGACCGCCACGACACCGGACATGACGGCACTGTGGGAGCAGAGTCTGGGTCAGATCGCCGAACGTCACGGCAGCTACCAGCAGTTCATGGGGCCGCTCACCGAGCAGCTCAACGGCCTGATCGAGGGGGCGCGGCAGGATTCCGGCGCCAGCTTCAGCGCGCTGCCCAAGGCGGCGCCCGGTGACAGCAAGCAACGCTTTGCCCGCCGCAAGCGGACTGGGTCCACCGCGGCACGCCCCCGCACGAGCACGGGCAAGAGTGCTCGTGCGGGGAAGAGCCCTGGAAAGAGCACTGGTAAGGGGACGACCAGGGGCAAGGCTGCCTGAGGCTGGCGAGCGCCGTGATCACATAAAAATAAGAAGAGGGGCCAGTGGCCCCTCTTTGCATGGATGGAGCGGCTTACCCCGTGTAGACGCTCTCTTCCGGATAACGGATGCGGGTCTCCACCGGGCGGGCCAGCATGATCGCCAGGGTGAGGGGCCCCAGACGGCCGCAGATCATCACCAGCACCAGGATCAGTTTGCCCGGTTCGCTCAGAGAAGCGGTGATGCCGGTGGACAGTCCCACGGTGGCAAAGGCCGAGATGGTCTCGAACATGATCTTGTCGAATGATTGCGACTCCGTGAGCATCAGCAGGAACATCGCCAGCATCAGCACCATGGTACTGACGATGATGATGGCCAGGGAGCGGGTCACTATCTGGGGTGACAGGGTGCGGCCGAAGGCGGTGACATGGGGGCGCTTGGTCAGAAACGCCCGGGTCGCCAGCAGGACGACGGCAAAGGTGGTGACCTTGATACCGCCCCCGGTGGAGGTTGCCCCGGCACCGATGAACATCAGCATCATCATGAACAGCAGGGAGGCCGGTACCATCTGGCCGATATCCACCGTGTTGAAGCCCGCCGTGCGCGCGGTGGCCGACTGGAAGAAGGCTGCCAGCCACTGGCTCCCGAAGGAGGCGTTGCCCAGGGTGCCAGGGTTGTTGTGCTCCAGCAGCCAGAACATCAGGGTCCCCAGCAGCAGCAGGGCAGGGGTCATCAGCAGCATCAGCTTGCTGTGCAGTTTCAGCTTGCGCCAGCGGCGGTTGCGCACCAGGTCGACGATGACGGTGAAGCCTACCCCCCCCAGGATCAGCAGGGCCGGTATGGTCAGGCTGATGATGGGGTCATCCCGGTAGTCCATGAGGTTGTTGGCAAACAGCGAGAAGCCGGCGTTGTTGAAAGCCGACACCGCGTGGAAGAAGCTGACGTAGAGGCCGTGGCCCCAGCCCATGTCGGGCACCCAGCGAATGGCCATGATGGCGGTGCCGATCAGCTGGGCAATCAGGGCGAACAGGACGATGCGCTTCACCAGCTGGACGATGTTGACGGACCCCTCCTGGCCCAGCGCCTCCTTGGCCAGCACCTGTTGGCGCAGCCCGACCCGCTTGCTGAACATGGCGATGAGCAGCAGTGTCATGGTCATCTGGCCGAGACCACCAATCTCCATCAATATCAACAGGATGATCTGCCCCTGCAGGGTGAAGGCGGTGCCGGTATCCACCACCCCGAGGCCGGTCACGCTGATGGCGGAGGTGGCGGTGAACAGGGCGTTGATGACGGTGACCTCACCCTTGTGGCTGGAGGGCTGGACCAGAAACAGGGTGCCAACCAGCAGGATGATGAGGAAACTGCCCAGGATGAGCTTGGCCTCGCTCCAGCGGGAGTTGTCTTCCCGATGCAGGGTGAAGGCGTAGTTGCTGCGCCAGTTGATCATAGGGTGTCGAGCCAGTGATCGATGGCGTGCTTGTTGCCGGCCAGGATCAGGATGTCACCGAGTTGCAGCTCCATCTTGCCGGTCAGGACGTTGTGCAGCACCTCACCCCGCTTGATGGCCAACAGCTGGAAATCGCTTTGCTGCAGCAGGCGCAAGTCGGCCAGGGTGCGGGTGTTTTGCTGCAAGCCGATCACGAACTCGGTCAGCACCATGTCGTGACCCAGCTCCAGGTAGTCGAACAGCCGGTTGTCCAGCATGCTCTGGGCCACCCGGCGGCCCATGTCCCACTCCGGGTTGATCACCTTGTCCGCGCCCACCTTCTGCAGGATCTTGGCGTGGAACTTGTCGCGGGCCTTGACCCAGACCTTCTTCACGCCCGCCTCTTTCAGCACCAGCGTGGTCAGGATGCTGGTCTCCAGGTTGTCGCCGATGGCGACAAAGACGATGTCGAAATTCGCCAGGCCCAGTTCGGCGACCGTGGCCTCGTCAGTGGCATCGGCCACGATGACGTGGTTGCAGAGGGTGGCTATCTGGCGGGTCTTGCTCTCGTCGATGTCGATGGCCAGTACCTCGGCATTCTGGCGCTGCAACTCTTCGCACAAGGCGCTGCCAAACAGGCCCAGGCCGATGACGGCGAATTGATTGTTCATGCATGCTTCCTCAGCGGGATGAAGGGGTTACTCTACTCCAGAGCCCTGAGTCCGAAAAGTGTCCGGGTTTTTTGTCCCGGGGGATCTGGGGTAAACTGCGCCCTTGTCCTTGTCGGAACACACAGATGAAACTCACCCCCCACGCCTCCCTGTCGACCCTCAATACTATGGGCCTGGACGCACACTGCCTCTGGCTGGCCGATGTGACCCGGCCGGATGATCTCGCGCAACTGCGGACCAACCCGGAGTTGGCCACCTTGCCGCGCCTGGTGCTGGGAGGAGGAAGCAACATCCTGTTCTGCGATGACTTTGCCGGTCTGGTGGTCCACAACGGCCTGAAAGGGATCACGCTGCACGAGGAGTCCGAGCACTGGCTGCTGCACGTGGCGGCAGGTGAAAACTGGCACGAGCTGGTATGTCACGCCCTGCAACAGGGCTGGCACGGGCTGGAGAACCTGGCACTCATTCCCGGGACGGTCGGGGCGGCCCCGGTACAGAACATCGGTGCCTACGGGGTCGAGCTGGCCAGCGTCTGTGCCTACGTGGAGGCGTTCAACTGGCAGAGTGGCGAGGTTGAGCGCATCGCGGCGGCCGACTGCCGGTTCGGTTACCGTGACAGCATCTTCAAGCACGACTATCAGGACTCCCACTTCATCATCGCCGTCGGTCTGCGCCTGCCCAAGGCATGGCGCCCGGTCGCCGGCTATGGCCCGCTGGCGGCGCTGGGAGATGCCCCTTCGCCACAGGCCATTTTCGACACCGTCTGTGCCACCCGCATGGCCAAGCTGCCGGATCCGGCGGTGCTGGGCAACGCGGGCAGTTTCTTCAAAAACCCTGTGGTGCCCGCCGCCCTGGCCGAGACCCTGAAACAGCAATACCCGCAGATGCCCTGCTACCCTGCGGCAGAAGGGCAGGCCAAGCTGGCGGCTGGCTGGCTCATCGATCAGTGCGGTCTCAAGGGGTTTGCCATCGGTCGTGCCGCCGTGCATCAGGAGCAGGCCCTGGTGCTGGTCAATCTGGGGGGCGCCAGCGCCATGGAGCTCATCGCGCTGGCGGCCCACGTCCGCGACAGCGTGGAGCACCAGTTCGGTGTGGTGCTGGAACACGAGGTGCGCTTCATGGGGCGCAGCGGTGAAACCTGGCTCGACGAGGTACTGGCATGACCCTGACCCCCGTCAGACAGACCCTGATCACCCTGCTCAGCGACGGCCAGTTTCATTCCGGCGAGCAGCTGGGCGAGCGCCTTGGCATCAGCCGGGCGGCGGTGAGCAAGCACATGGCCGCGCTCAAGGATCTGGGGCTGGATCTCTTCAGCTTGACCGGCAAGGGCTATCGGCTGGCGGTGCCCATGGCCCTCTATGACGAGGGGCGGCTGCAGGCAGAGGCACCGATGGCACCGGTGCACTGCTTCCCAGTCATCGACTCCACCAACCAGTACCTGCTGGAGCGGGTCAACACCCTGAGCTCCGGCGAGAGCTGTCTGGCCGAGTGCCAGACCGCCGGGCGGGGACGTCGTGGCAAACCCTGGGTTTCTCCCTTCGGTTGCCAGCTGATCCTGAGCATGTACTGGCGGCTTGAGCAGGGCATGGCGGCCGCCATGGGACTGAGTCTCGCGGTCGGCGTGGCGGTGGTCGAGGCGCTGGAGTCCCTCGGTTATCCCGGGGTGGCGCTCAAGTGGCCGAACGACCTCTATTACCAGGGCCGCAAGCTGGCGGGCATCCTGGTGGAGATGAGCGGCAGTGCGGGTGCCAGCTGCCATCTGGTGATCGGGGTCGGCCTCAATCTGGCGATGCCGAGTCGGGAGGGGGAGAAGATCGATCAGGCCTGGTCCGAGCTGCGCCATATCCAGCCCGAGCTGGTGGATCGCAACGAGCTGGCCGCCTGCGTGCTGCTGCACCTGCAGCAGGCCATGCAGACCTTCGAACAGACGGGACTGGCGAGTTTCGTCGAGAGCTGGAACCGGCTCGACCACTTCGCCGGCCAGCCGGTGAAGCTGCTGATGGGAGAGCAGGTGATCCGCGGGATTGCCCGGGGGATCGACGAACGCGGAGCCCTGCGTCTGGAGACGGAAGAGGGGCTCAAGTTCTATCTGGGAGGGGAACTCTCCTTGCGGCGGGGGGACTGAGCCCATACGCTCATGACGACTGAATGAAAGAGGGGGCCTGCGGGCCCCCTCTTTCATGTATGCACTGCGACAGTGGTCACTTGCGCAGCTTGATCTGCTCGATGGCGTGCTCGTTGCCCTTGGTGAGGATGAGGTTGGCCCGCTCCCGGGTCGGCAAGATGTTCTCTTGCAGATTCAGGTAGTTGATATCCTGCCAGATGTTGTTGGCGATCTCGGTCGCCTCGCTCTCCGCCAGTTTGGCGTAGTGGTGGAAATAGGAGTCGGGATCCGAGAAGGCGCCGCTGCGGAATTTGAGAAAACGATCGATGTACCAGGTGCGCAGCAGCTCGGCATCGGCATCCACATAGATGGAAAAGTCGACGAAGTCCGACACGAACACGCGATGAGGGTCCTGGGGATAGTCCATGCCGCTTTGCAGCACATTGAGCCCTTCCAGGATCAGGATGTCCGGCTGCTCCACCACCTTCTTCTCGTCGGGCAGGATGTCATAGATGAGGTGGGAGTAGACGGGGGCCTCGACCTTCTCGTGGCCGGCGCGGATATTGGCGACAAACTCCACCAGATGGCGGATGTCATAAGACTCGGGGAACCCCTTGCGACGCATCAGGCCACGGGCTTCCAGCTCCTTGTTGGGAAACAGGAAGCCGTCGGTGGTGACCAGCTCCACCCTGGGGTGCTCCGGCCAGCGCTCCAGCAATGCCTGAAGGATACGGGCCGTGGTGCTCTTTCCCCCCGCCACACTGCCGGCGATGCTGATGATATAGGTGCCCTTGCCGCGGGACTGACCGAGAAACTGCTCCAGCACCCGGCTGCGGCGCTGCTTGGCCTTGACGTAGAGATTGAGGAGACGGGAGAGGGGCAGATAGATCTCTTCCACTTCCCGCAATGACACCTTCTCGTTGATCCCGCGCAGGGTCTGCAGATCGTGCTCGGTCAGGGTCAGGGGGACCGCATCGCGCAATAACGCCCATTGTTCGCGGGTGAATTGCAAATAGGGGTTATGCTCTGTCGTCATGGTGTCATCACTGTTTCTTGGGCAGGGCGACCATACACCAAGGGATCGGGAGCGACAAGGGACGCGTCCGGTCGGGACGGAGAAGGAGCGTTTTTTTGCCTGGATCCCGGCATAAATGCACATTTTGCAAGGTGCAATGGTTGCATCCCCAAAATCCTTACCATAAAATGCGCGACGCTTAGATGTCTGTCGTCTATTTGCCCAGCAAAAGCGACAAAAACAACGGGTGCAAGCAGAATTACCGTTGTGGCATTTATGCAACTGGAGGGGTTCCCGAGCGGCCAAAGGGATCAGACTGTAAATCTGACGGCTCTGCCTTCGAAGGTTCGAATCCTTCTCCCTCCACCATATTTCTCTGCGGTTTGAGTTCTTTGGGTTAGAGAAATGCGGGCATCGTATAATGGCTATTACCTCAGCCTTCCAAGCTGATGATGCGGGTTCGATTCCCGCTGCCCGCTCCAAGATGCTGATATGGCTCAGGTAATTCTGAGAGCCACACCTTAGGGTGAGTTCGGCAATCGAACCAGCCTGTCAGCACCAACCTCTCTACTCCCCTTGATTCAAATCCATCATATAAACTGTTCTGTGGTTAGCTTGCCACCGCGTACTCAGCGTTAGTTTAGAGGGACGATCATGTCTAAAGAAAAATTTGAGCGTAATAAACCGCACGTTAACGTGGGTACCATCGGCCACGTTGACCACGGTAAAACCACCCTGACCGCCGCCATCACCAACGTGCTGGCCAAGCACTTCGGTGGTAAAGCTTTCGCCTTCGACCAGATCGACAAGGCACCGGAAGAGCGTGAGCGTGGTATCACCATCAACACCTCCCACGTAGAATACGACACTGCTACCCGCCACTACGCCCACGTAGATTGCCCGGGTCACGCCGACTACGTTAAAAACATGATCACCGGTGCTGCCCAGATGGACGGCGCAATCCTGGTAGTAGCAGCGACTGACGGCCCGATGCCGCAGACTCGTGAGCACATCCTGCTGGGTCGTCAGGTAGGCGTTCCGTACATCATCGTGTTCATGAACAAGTGCGACATGGTAGATGACGAAGAGCTGCTGGAACTGGTCGAGATGGAAGTTCGCGAACTGCTGTCCGAGTACGACTTCCCGGGTGATGACCTGCCGGTAGTCCGTGGTTCCGCACTGAAAGCGCTGGAAGGCGAAGCTCAGTGGGAAGAGAAGATCCTGGAACTGGCTGGCCACCTGGACACCTACATTCCTGAGCCGGAGCGTGCCATTGACCAGCCGTTCCTGATGCCTATCGAAGACGTCTTCTCCATCGCAGGCCGTGGTACCGTAGTTACCGGTCGTGTAGAGCGCGGTATCGTCAAGGTTGGTGAAGAAGTGGAAATCGTTGGTATCAAAGATACCACCAAGACCACCTGTACCGGCGTTGAAATGTTCCGCAAACTGCTGGACGAAGGTCGTGCAGGTGAGAACGTTGGCGCGCTGCTGCGTGGCGTGAAGCGTGAAGACGTAGAGCGTGGTCAGGTACTGGCCAAGCCGGGCACCATCAAGCCGCACACCAAGTTCGAATCCGAAGTGTACGT
>NZ_JBFOCP010000046.1:0-62984 GCF_040907855.1 Aeromonas sp. s4
CATGAAAAAAGGAGCCTCGAGGCTCCCTTTTTTCATGGGCGGGCAGGTACTCTGCGGCTAGAACCAGAAGCCGATGATGAAGGAGCCCGCCAGGGTCAGCATGACGTTGGCCACCGCATAGGTGCCGGCGTAGCCGAGCGCCGGGATGGAGCTGTTGGCCGCCTCGTTCACCACGTCCATGGCCGGGGCGCAGGTACGGGCCCCGGTGATGGCGCCGAGCAGCAGGGCCGGGTTCATTTTCAGCACCCAGACACCGAACAGGTAGCCTACCAGCACTGGCAAGGTGGTCACCAGCATGCCGGAGAAGAGTACCACCATCCCCACTTCGCTCAGGTGATCGAGGATGCCGCCCCCGGCCTTGAGGCCGGTACTCACCATGAAGACGGCGAGTCCGAGATCCTTGGCAAGGCGCAGGGCGCCTGGTGGCACATAGCCCACCGTGGGGTGGTTGGCACGCAGGTAGCCCATCAGGATCCCCGCCAGCAGCAGGCCGACGGCATTGCCGAGGCCGAACTCTATCTGGCCGAACACCAGGGAGACGGAGCCGATGAGCAGGCCCAGCACGAAGAAGGTGGCGAAGGCCACCAGATCCGTGGTCTGGCTGTGGATGCTGATGAAGCCTATCTTGTTGGCCAGCAGCTTGACCCGCTGCTTCTCGCCGCTGATCTGCAGCACGTCGCCCTTTTGCAGCATGATGTTGCGATCGAACGGCATCTCTATCTGGGAGCGCACCACCCGGTTGAGGAAGCATCCCTTCTCGGTGAGGTTGAGCTCCACCAGATGGCGACCCACCACGGCATCATTTTTCACCACGATCTCTTCGGTGACGATCTGCAGGTCAAGGAGGTTGCGATCGAACACCTCCTTGCCGTTGCGGTAGTTGACGTCGAGCTTCTCGTGGCTCTCGGGATAGCCCACCAGGGCGATCTCGTCTCCTTCCTGAATGACGGCGTCACCATCGGGGCTGGCCAGAATGCCGTTGCGGCGAATGCGCTCCACATAGCAGCCTGTGTGGGGATAAATGCCGGTTTCGCGCAGGGTACGACCGCCGATCCAGGCGGCGAGCTCCGGGCCGACCCGATAGGCGCGGATGATGGGCAGATAGGTCTTGCGGCTCTCGCTGTCGGAGAGCCCCCGCTCGCGGGCGATCTTCTGGGCCTCGGTGTTGAGATCCAGCCTGGCCAGGGAAGGAAGGTAGCGCACCACCAGCATCAGGCCCACCAGGCCCACCAGATAGGTCAGGGCGTAGCCTATCCCCATGTTGTCGAGCACCGACTGCATGTCGGTCTGGTGGGGCAGGTTGAGCAATCCGTTTCGCAGGGCGTCCTGGGCCCCCACCAGGGCCGGCGTGGAGGTGAGAGAACCTGCCAGAATGCCGGCGGCCATGCCGGGCCCCAGATTGAAGAACTTGGCGAGCCCCACGGTCAGCAGCAGGGCCGACAGCAGGATCACCAGGGTCAGGGTGATGTAGTGGATGCCGTCGCGAAGGAAGACGCTGAAAAAGTGCGGCCCCGCTTCAATCCCCACGCAGAAGATGAACAGCATGAAGCCGACGTTTTCAGTGGAGGTGGAAAACTGGAATCCCATCTGGCCAAACAGCAGGGCGGTGAAGAGCACGCCTATGGTGTTGCCTATCTGGAAGTTGCCGATGCGTACCTTGCCCAGCAGCAGCCCGAAGGCCAGTACCACGAACAGCAGCAGGGAGTCGCTTTGATGTAGCAGTGTCACGAAATCTATGGTCATGCCCGGAAAAACCGAGGAAAAAAGTGGGGCCGATATTGTGCCGGATCCTGTATCAAGAAAGAAGCGCCAAAGCGGATTAACAGCCAGTTAAGTGCTGGTCTCTTCGGTGAAGATAGGGATGCGAGGGAGGGCTGGGGAAAACACCTCTATTTTACGCTGCAAGGCCCGCTGTCAATGAGTGAAATATGCTGTCGAGCAGAGAGGGGATGACGCTCCTGTGGACAATTTATTACCTGCTGCATGGGGAGCAAACGGGCATGTTTTTCAGCATTTTCCACTGAGGAAATTGAAGGGTTACAAAAGAGACTTATGACTCATCCGGCGAGGGCTGACCCGCAGGACGCGGCATAGCGAAAAAAAATCCCCCACAGGCAGCACCGCGAGTCGATTCATCCCATTTAGGGGGGAAGGGAAAAACAGCAGAAAATGGGGAAGAGCGGGGGCAGCCATCGCAAACCGGGGACAATGGCTGCCAGCCCAGATGAACCGTGGCTTTGGTCAAGTTACCCACAGAAACTGTGGATAACCCTGTTCATGAAACTTGGCGATCAGGCTGAAAGCCGCGCCAATACTGGGCTGTAAGGACTGTTCAAAAAATACCTGCAATAAATTGTTTCTATAAAAATCAAATAGTTATGCGCAGCAGAACAAAACGCTGCTGGTCAGTAACGGGAGATCAAAAGGGAGTCAGGCCGCAGGGAAGGGCTTGTGCATTAAAATTGGAAGAGGAAAGCACTAAAGTGGATAACTTGCACCGAGATGGTGAGGAATTGGCTCCCCCGACTGGACTTGAACCAGTGACATACGGATTAACAGTCCGCCGTTCTACCGACTGAACTACGGGGGAACATCAGGCAAGGAGGTGCATCATACAGAGGTCGTATTTCGGGGTCAATAGCCATCAGGGAGGGTGAGCGGATACCCAGCTCCTTCAACTCGGGGTACACTGCTCCCTTGCCGTTTTTTGCCGGGAGTCGTCATGAGCAAGTTATTCCAGTTGGCCAGCCAGTTTCAACCCGCCGGGGATCAGCCGAGGGCCATCGCCCAGCTGCTTGATGGCATCGAGTCGGGACTGGCCCATCAGACCCTGCTCGGGGTGACCGGTTCGGGCAAGACCTTTACCATGGCCAACGTCATCGCGACCCTCAATCGTCCCACCATGATCCTGGCCCCCAACAAGACCCTGGCGGCTCAGCTTTACGGGGAGATGAAGGAGTTCTTCCCCGACAACGCGGTGGAGTATTTCGTCTCTTATTACGACTACTACCAGCCCGAAGCCTATGTGCCGACCACGGACACCTTCATCGAGAAGGATGCCTCCATCAACGATCACATCGAGCAGATGCGGCTGTCAGCCACCAAGGCGCTGCTGGAGCGGCGTGACGTGGTGATCGTCGCCTCAGTGTCGGCCATCTATGGTCTGGGGGATCCCCAGGCCTACCTCAGCATGATGCTGCACCTCAAAGTGGGGGACGTGATCAATCAGCGGGATATCCTGCGCCGCCTCGCCGAACTGCAGTACACCCGCAACGACATGGCCTTCCAGCGCGGCACCTTCCGGGTGCGGGGGGAGGTGATCGACATCTACCCCGCCGAGTCTGACAAGCTGGCCCTGCGGGTGGAGCTGTTTGATGAAGAGGTAGAACGCCTCTCCCTGTTCGATCCCCTGACCGGTGCCATCGAGCAGACGGTGGTGCGCTACACCATCTACCCCAAGACCCACTACGCCACCCCGCGGGAGACCATCCTGGGGGCTATCGAGCACATCAAGGAGGAGCTCAAGGGGCGGCGCGAGCAGCTGATGAGCCTCAACAAGCTGGTGGAGGAGCAGCGCATCAGCCAGCGCACCCAGTTCGACATGGAGATGATGCAGGAGCTGGGCTACTGCTCCGGTATCGAGAACTACAGCCGCTACCTCTCCGGTCGCGCGCCGGGTGAGCCGCCGCCCACCCTGTTTGACTACCTGCCGGGGGACGGCCTGCTCATCATCGACGAATCCCACGTCACGGTGCCGCAGATCGGCGCCATGTTCAAAGGGGACAGATCCCGCAAGGAGACCCTGGTGGAGTACGGCTTCCGGCTTCCCTCGGCGCTGGACAACCGGCCCCTCAAGTTCGACGAGTTCGAGGCGCTGATGCCCCAGACGGTGTTCGTCTCGGCGACCCCGGGCCCCTACGAGCTGGAAAAGTCCGGCGGTGACGTGGTGCAGCAGGTGGTGCGTCCCACCGGCCTGCTCGATCCCGAGGTGGAAGTGCGGCCGGTCAGCACCCAGGTGGACGATCTGCTCTCCGAGATCCGCAAGCGGGTCGCCGTGGAGGAGCGGGTGCTGGTCACGACACTGACCAAGCGGATGGCGGAGGACTTGACCGAATACCTGGCAGATCACGAGGTACGGGTGCGCTATCTGCACTCGGACATTGATACCGTGGAGCGGGTGGAGATCATCCGCGACCTGCGCCTTGGCAAGTTCGATGTCCTGGTGGGCATCAACCTGCTGCGCGAAGGCCTCGACATGCCGGAAGTCTCCCTGGTGGCCATTCTGGATGCGGATAAAGAGGGCTTCCTGCGCTCCACCCGCTCCCTCATTCAGACCATCGGCCGGGCGGCACGTAACCTCAACGGCAAGGTGATCCTTTACGGCGATACCATCACCAACTCCATGAAGGTCGCGATTGAAGAGACCGAGCGGCGCCGCGCCCTGCAACACGCCCACAACCTGGAACACGGCATCGTGCCGAAGGGGCTCAACAAGGCTATCGGCGATGTGATGGACATGGGGGGCAGCCGCACGGCGGGCAAGGCCGGCAAGGGGAGTCGCAAGGCTGCCGAACCGCAAGGGGAGTACCATGCCCGCTCTGCCAGCGAGATCAGCAAGGAGATCAAGCGGATGGAAGAGCAGATGTTCCAGCATGCGCGGGATCTGGAGTTCGAACAGGCGGCGGCGCTGCGGGATCAGATCCAGCGGCTGCGCGGCGAGCTGATCGAGTCATGAGCGCCAGACGCTGGCTCATCTGGCGGCGTTTGCGCCGCCTCTATCAGGGCTTTCGCCACCCAGGCACACCCTGGTGGGCGAAGGGGCTGGTGATCCTTATCCTGCTCTATGGCATCAGCCCGGTGGACGTTGTCCCCGATGTGGTGCCTCTCCTTGGCTGGCTCGACGACGCGACCCTGTTGCTGCTCCTCTTGTGGGGCTGGGAGAAATGCCTGCCCGGCGAGGTGCTGGCCGCTCTGGACAAGGCCGAGTGAGCAGAAGCCTACGTTCAGGGAAAGGGGAAAAGAAGGGGGGATTGAATGACTCCCTTCATGGGGTTCGAAAAAGGGGACCATGGGGAGATTGTGAGCCAGGTCTCATTGGCGTAGACTCCACGCCGTTCACTTCATGGGTACCAAAAAATGGATCTGATCCTCTTTGCCATCGACTTTATTCTGCACGTTGACGTGCATCTGAAAGAGCTGTTCGAGAATTATGGCGTCTGGGTATACGCCATCCTGTTTCTCATCATCTTCTGTGAAACCGGGCTGGTGGTGACTCCCTTCCTGCCGGGGGACTCCCTGCTTTTTGCTGCAGGTGCCCTCACAGTGGGCAGCGTGCTGGACGTGCACACCCTGGCCGCCGTGCTGATCATCGCCGCGGTGCTCGGCAACGTGGTGAACTACACCATAGGCCACTTCTTCGGTGAGCAGCTGTTTCGCAACCCCGATTCCAAAATCTTTCGTCGGGACTATCTGGTCAAGACCCATGCTTTTTATGCCAAGCATGGCGGCAAGACCATCATCATCACCCGTTTCCTGCCCATAGTGCGGACCTTCGCCCCCTTCGTGGCGGGCATGGGGGCCATGACCTATCCCCGCTTCCTGGCGTTCAACCTGGTGGGGGGGCTCTTGTGGGTGCTCTCCTTCGTCTATGCCGGCCACTTCTTTGGCAATCTGCCGGTAGTGCGCCACAACTTTACCCTGCTCATCTTCGGCATCATCGCGGTCTCCTTGTTGCCCATGGTGATCGGCATGGTGAAGGCCAGGAGAAGTGCCAGCAAGGCTACCTCCGAAGGCGCGTGACATCGCCGTGCACGACATGAAAGAAGGGAGCCTATGGCTCCCTTCTTGTTGGTTGGCTGAGTGGCAGGTCGCCGCTGCGCCCTTTGACCCGCATGTGGCCTGTTACGATGATGCACACCCGCAGGCAGCCACTTCATTGGCAGAACAGGGAGAAGGGGAGCCGGCCCCCTGGGCATGGGGTCGTGAGGCGATAAGAGGAGATAAAAAGGGAGCCACGGGCTCCCTTCTTAGGGTCGAGTGAACGACTAGTTGCAGCAGCGCCCTTTTATCAGGTTGCCAGCAGCCACGATGACGAACACCAGCAGGTAGGCGGCAAAGATGACCACGAGCCACTGCGGCATGGAGAAACCGAGGAACTGCCAGCTGATCTCGCTGCAGTCGCCGTCCGGGTAGAACATCCAGGGAACCCATTTATCCAGTGGTGCCCAGGCAGGGAAGTCAACAAACCCTTCGCATACGTTGAAGGGGGAGGGGTTCATCTGGTAATCCACGTGCTTGAGCGCCAGTTTCAGGCCCCAGAAGGCGCTGTAACCCCACAGGAGCATGGCACTCCAGCGCAGGTACCAGCGCTCTGGCGCGACCATGCCGAGGAGCCCGGCGGTGAGCACGCCGAGGAGGGCGATACGTTCATAGATGCACATCACGCAAGGGTGCAAACCCAGCACGTGCTGGAAGAAGAGGGCGCAGAGTTCCAGCGCGAAAGCGGAGGCTGCCAGCAATCCCCAGGCCAGGCGATGACTGGCAATGCGGCGAAGATACTCGATCATCTGATTGATCTCTCAGAGAAAAATAGTGGCTGAATTAGAGCAGAGCCCCATCTGAAAAGAAAGGGGCCGAACAGCCCCTTTCATGATCAGTGTGTGGACGGGGTGGGCAGTGGCAGTGCCCCATGATCCAGCAACCACCCTGCCTGATAGAACCATTCGGTTACAGGACCGAGGAGCAGTTCCACGGAGAAAAAGCCGACAAGCCCCAGCACCAGGGTATAGGGCAGCGCCATCCAGACCATGCGGCCATAAGAGAGGCGCAGCAGGGGAGCGAGGGCCGAGGTGAGCATGAACAGGAATGCGGCCTGGCCATTGGGGGTGGCGACCGATGGCAGGTTGGTGCCGGTATTGATGGCCACGGCCAGCAGATCAAAATGCTCCCGGCTGATGGCGCCGTTGATCAGGGCGGTCTTCACCTCGTTGATGTAGACGGTGCCGACGAAGACGTTGTCACTGACCATGGAGAGCAGACCGTTTGCCAGGTAGAAGAGGGCAAGCTGATCCTCCGGCTTGGCCGCCAGTACCCACTGGATCACCGGCTTGAACAGCTGTTGATCGATGATGACCGCCACCACGCTGAAAAAGACGGTGAGCAGGGCGGTGAACGGCAAAGCCTCCTGGAATGCCTTGCCAAGCGCGTGTTCTTCGGTCACGCCGGTGAACGCCGTCGCGAGCACGATGACCGTCAGGCCGATTAGCCCAACAGCAGCCAGATGGAGGGCAAGACCCGTGATAAGCCAGGTGGCAATCAGCGCCTGGACGATCAGCTTGGCCTTGTCCTGCGGGGTACGTTGTGCGTCTTCGTCGCGCTCGTAGGATTCCATGATGTGACGCACGGGCTCGGGCAAGCGGGCGCCATAACCGAACCAGCGGAATTTTTCGACCAGGATGCAGGTCAGCAGGCCGCAGATGAAGACCGGGATGGTGACTGGCGCCATGCGAATGGCGAATTCACCGAAGTGCCACCCCGCCTGTTCACCGATGATGAGGTTCTGGGGTTCGCCGACCAGGGTGCAGACGCCCCCCAGGGCGGTACCGATGGCGGCGTGCATCATCAGGCTGCGCAGGAAGGCACGAAATTCGTTCAGATGCTGGCGGGAGAGCTCGTCAATCTCTTCGTCATCATGATGCAGATTGCCGGACTCATCCCGAGAGGCCACCTTGTGGTAGATGGCGTAGAAGCCGGTTGCGACGCTGATGACCACGGCGATCACGGTCAGGGCATCAAGGAACGCGGAGAGGAACGCAGACACCAGACAGAAGGCGAGAGAAAGCAACGTCTTGGAGTGAATGCGCACCAGCATCTTGGTAAAGACGTACAGTAGCAACTGCTTCATGAAGTAGATGCCGGCCACCATGAAGACCAGCAGCAGGAGTACTTCGATATTGGCCACCAGCTCATGCTTTATCTGGTTGGCGGAGGTCATGCCGATGAGCACGGCTTCGATGGCCAGGAGTCCGCCCGGTTGCAGCGGATAGCACTTGAGGGCCATGGCCAGGGTGAAAATAAACTCGACAACCAGCAGCCAGCCGGCCAGGAAGGGATCAACGTAGAAAATGATCGGGTTGATCAGCAGGAATAGAACGATGGCAATTTTGTACCATCGCGGAGCATTGCCCAAAAAGTTCTTTGTAAACGCGCGCCCTAGGCTGATTGGCATAATGATGGTTCTCTGTTCTGTTGTTGATATCTGCGTCTATGCAGTCGAGCCCGACCCGAGCCGAACATCCGGATATTCACCTGTATCAGATTGATTGCACATGATTTTAATCAAGGGAGCGATAACTATAAATAAGCTCGCTGAACTTGCCCAGCGAGCAAACGCTTATATTCCCATCATTTGGTGTTGGTTGACTCCCCACTTGTTGGCGCATACATATTTTTAACAAAAAGATCGGGGTAATGTGAGCAGAGGACCGACCTTCTGCTTGCCAGCATGACCGGCTTTGCTATTATTCGGGGGCCTTTTTACGCACTACAACAGAGTCATTACATGGTCATTAAAGCGCAAAGCCCTGCCGGGTTTGCCGAGGAATACATCATCGAGTCCATCTGGAACAATCGCTTTCCTCCTGGATCCATTCTGCCGGCGGAGCGCGAGCTGTCCGAATTGATCGGCGTGACTCGCACTACCTTGCGTGAAGTGTTGCAGCGCCTTGCCCGTGATGGCTGGCTCACCATCCAGCATGGCAAACCGACCAAGGTCAACAATTTCTGGGAAACCTCCGGTCTCAACATTCTGGAGACCCTGGCGCGTCTCGATCAGGACAAGGTGCCGGATCTGGTGGCACAGTTGCTCTCCGCCCGGACCAATATCTGCACAATCTTCATCCGTGGCGCCATTCGCAACAACCCGGAACAGGCCGCCGAGATCTTGCGGGGTGCCGATGATGTGGAGAACACGGCTGAGGCCTATGCGGACTTTGACTACCGTTTGCATCACCAGCTTTCATTTGCCTCGGGCAACCCCATCTATGCCTTGATCCTCAACGGTTTCAAGGGCTTGTACAGCCGGGTTGGCCGCTACTACTTCTCGGACAAGCAGGCGCGGGAAACCGCAGATGCCTACTACAAGACGCTGCGCAAGCTGGCCGAAACCAAGGATCACGAAGCCGTGTTCATGACGGTACGCCAGTACGGTATCGAGTCTGGCAAGCTTTGGACCCGTCTGCGTCAGGACATGCCAAGCAACCTGTGTGACAATTGATTGCCCTGATCCAAGAAAAACGCGCCTGATGGCGCGTTTTTTTATGCCCGGCACTGACGTCAGGTCATGCTCTTGCGGTCCGGACAACGGCCGATGATATCTGCGGATAGCTCGCCATTGTCCTGCTCCAGCACCACATCGAAGCCCCACAGCTGATGCAGATGTTTGAGCACCTCGTGGCGTGACTCGCCAAGGGGGATGCGGTTGTGGGGAACATAGCGCAGGGTCAGGGAGCGATCGCCTTTCACTGCCACGTTGTAGACCTGAATGTTGGGCTCCAGGTTGCTCAGATTGTATTGAGCGGACAGTGTGCTACGCACCAGCCGGTAGCCCTCTTCATTGTGAATGGCGGACACTTTGAGGTAGTTCTTCAAATCGTCGTCATCGATGGCAAAGAGCTTCATGTCGCGCATCACCTTGGGACTGAGGAACTGGCTGATGAAGCTTTCGTCCTTGAAGTTCTGCATGGCGAAATGCAATGTCTCGACCCAGTTGGTGCCAGCGTAATCGGGGAACCAGTATCTGTCCTCCTCGGTCGGGTGCTCGCAGATGCGACGCAGGTCGGTGAACATGGCAAAGCCAAGGGCGTAGGGGTTGATCCCCGAGTAATACCGGCTGTTGTAGGGGGGCTGATAGACGACGTTGGTGTGGCTGTGCAGCACCTCCAGCATGAAGCGATCGCTGATTTTTCCCTCGTCATAGAGGTGGTTGAGAATGGTGTAGTGCCAGAAGGTGGCCCAGCCCTCGTTCATCACCTGCGTCTGCTTCTGCGGGTAGAAGTACTGACTGATCTTGCGCACGATACGTACCACCTCGCGCTGCCAGGGCTCGAGCAGAGGGGCATTCTTTTCGATGAAATAGAGGATGTTCTCCTGAGGCTCGGCAGGATAGCGCCTGTCTTCCACCCCGGCAATCTTGTGCTGCTTGGGCAGGGTACGCCACAGCTCATTGACCTGGGTTTGCAGATAATCTTCCCGCGCCTTCTGGCGTCGCTTCTCCTCGGCCAGAGAAATCTTCTGGGGCCGCTTGTAACGATCCACCCCGAAGTTCATCAGGGCATGGCAGGAGTCGAGCAGTTTCTCCACCGCATCGATGCCGTGTTTTTCCTCGCACTCGGTGATGTAGTTCTTGGCAAACAACAGGTAGTCGATGATGGAGGAGGCATCGGTCCAGGCCTTGAACAGATAGTTGTTCTTGAAGAAGGAGTTGTGACCATAGCAGGCGTGGGCCATGACCAGCGCCTGCATCGGCATGGTGTTCTCTTCCATCAGATAGGCGATGCAGGGGTCCGAGTTGATGACGATCTCGTAGGCCAGTCCCATTTGGCCGCGCTTGTAGTTGCGTTCGGTGTGGATAAAGCGCTTGCCGAATGACCAGTGTTGATAACCGATGGGCATGCCCACGCTGGAGTAGGCATCCATCATCTGCTCTGCAGTGATCACCTCGATCTGGTTGGGATAGGTGTCGAGCCGATAGAATTTGGCGACCCGGGCTATCTCCTGGTGATAAAGCTCCAGCAGATCGAAGTTCCAGTCAGGACCATCGTCCAGCGGCGCTATCTTTCTTGCGGTTTCTACCATATGTGATCCCTCAAGCCGCTTGCTTCTTGAACAATTCCCGGAACACCGGATAAATGTCCTCGACCTTGCGAATGTGCTCCATGGCGAAGTGGGCGTATTGCTCTGCCACCGCCTCATATTCGTGCCACAGGGTCTGGTGGGCACGGGTGGTGATCTCGATGTAGGAGTAGTAACGCACCCGCGGCATGATGTCGCGCATCAGGATCTCCCTGCACTGGGGTGAGTCATCGGCCCAGTTGTCACCATCAGAGGCCTGCGCCGCATAGATGTTCCACTGGTTGGCGGGATAACGTTCGTTGATGATGTCGTTCATCATCTTGAGCGCACTGGAGACGATGGTGCCGCCGGTCTCCTGGGAGTAGAAGAACTCGTGCTCGTCCACCTCCTTGGCCTGGGTGTGGTGGCGGATGTAGACCACCTCGACATTCTTGTAAGTCCGGCTCAGGAATAGATAAAGCAGGATATAGAAACGCTTGGCCATCTCCTTGGTAGCCTGATCCATGGAACCGGAGACGTCCATCAGGCAGAACATCACCGCCTGGCTCGAGGGGACGGGCCGTTTGACAAAGTTGTTGAATTTGAGGTCGAAGGTGTCGATAAAGGGGACCGCATCGATCCGTCGTTTCAGCTCCCTGATCTCTTTTTCAAGTTGCGCCATTTCGGCGAAATGGTCGTTGGGCTCGCAAGCCAGCTGGGCCAGGCGCTCCTCCAGTTCACGCAACTGACGTTTCTTGCCTGCCTGCAGCGCCATGCGCCGCGCCAGCGAATTTTGCAGGGAGCGCACCACGTTGATGTTGGCAGGCACCCCGTTGGAGGTGTAGCCGGCCCGATAGGTCTTCATCTCCATCAGCTGGTTGAGCTGGGTCTTTTGCAGCCGCGGCAGCTCCAGATCCTCGAACAGCAAGTCCAGGTACTCGTCCTTGGAGATCTGGAAGACGAAATCATCGACTCCCTCTCCTTGATCCGAAGCCTGGCCCTCGCCACTCCCTTGGCCGCCGCCACCCCCTTTGGGCCGGTCAATCTTGTCACCAGATACGAACTGGTCGTTGCCTGGATGCACCATCTCCCGTTTGCCGCCATGACCCTGATGAAAATGGGGTTCCCCGATGTCCTTGGTCGGGATGCTGATGCTCTCACCCTTGTCCACGTCCTGAATGCTGCGCTTGGAGACAGCATCCGAGACCGCTTGTTTTATCTGCTTCTTGTAGCGGCGGATGAAGCGCTGCCGATTGACAGCGCTTTTGTTTTTGCCGTTGAGCCTGCGGTCGATAAAATGCGCCATAACTCCCCCTTGAACACGGCAGGGTCAGGATGACTTGCGTACCCTGAGATACCACTCGGAGAGCAGCCGCACCTGTTTACGTGTGTAGCCTTTCTCCATCATCCGTTCGACAAAGTTATCGTGCTTCTTCTGCTCCTCAGCCGAGGTTTTGCTGTTGAAGGAGATAACCGGCAGCAGCTCTTCCGTGTTGGAGAACATCTTCTTCTCGATCACGGTGCGCAGCTTCTCGTAACTGGTCCAGTTGGGGTTACGGCCTGCATTGTTGGCCCGGGCACGCAGCACGAAGTTGACGATTTCGTTGCGGAAATCTTTCGGGTTGCTGATCCCGGCAGGTTTTTCAATTTTCTCCAGCTCGCTGTTGAGAGACGCTCTGTCAAACAGCTGGCCGGTTTCTGGGTCACGATACTCCTGATCCTGGATCCAGAAGTCGGCGTAGGTGACGTAGCGATCGAAGATGTTCTGACCGTACTCTGAATACGACTCGAGGTAGGCGGTCTGGATCTCCTTGCCGATGAACTCGACGTAGCGCGGAGTCAGGTAGCCCTTGATGAACTCCAGATAGCGATCGTGCAGCTCTTGCGGGAACTGCTCGCGCTCTATCTGCTGCTCCAGCACATAGAAGAGGTGCACCGGGTTGGCGGCCACTTCCGCGTGGTCGAAGTTGAAGACGCGGGAGAGGATCTTGAACGCGAAACGGGTGGAAAGGCCGTTCATGCCCTCGTCAACCCCCGCATAGTCGCGGTACTCCTGATAGCTTTTCGCCTTGGGATCCGTGTCTTTGAGACTCTCGCCGTCATAGACTCGCATCTTGGAATAGAGGCTGGAGTTTTCCGGCTCCTTGAGCCGCGACAGCACCGAGAACTGGCCCAGCAGCTCCAGAGTACCTGGCGCGCATTTGGCCTCGGTCAGCTCGCTGTTGAACAGCAGTTTTTCGTAGATCTTCACCTCTTCCGACACCCGCAGGCAGTAGGGCACCTTGACGATGTAAACCCGGTCGAGGAAGGCCTCGTTGTTCTTGTTGTTGCGGAACTGCTGCCACTCGGATTCGTTGGAGTGGGCCAGCAGGATGCCGTCGAAGGGGAGGGCGGAGAGTCCCTCGGTACCGTTGTAGTTCCCCTCTTGTGTCGCCGTCAGCAGCGGGTGCAGCACCTTGATGGGGGCCTTGAACATCTCGACGAACTCCATCATCCCCTGGTTTGCCTTGCATAGCGCACCGGAGTAGGAGTAAGCATCGGCATCATCCTGGGCGAAGTGTTCCAGCATGCGGATATCGACCTTGCCGACCAGGGAGGAGATGTCCTGGTTGTTGTCATCCCCCGGTTCGGTTTTGGCGATGGCGATCTGATCGAGGATGGAGGGGTTCACCTTCTCCACCTTGAATTTGGTGATGTCGCCACCAAACTCGTGAAGGCGCTTGGCGACCCAGGGAGACATGATGGGGCGCAGATAACGGCGAGGGATGCCGTACTCCTTCTCGAGGATTTCGCCATCTTCGTCGATGTCAAACAGGCAGAAGGGGTGATCGTTCACCGGTGAGCCCTTGATGCGATAGATGGGCACTTTTTGCATCAGGGATTTGAGTTTCTCTGCCAGCGAGGATTTACCGCCGCCAACCGGTCCGAGCAGATAGAGGATCTGTTTCTTCTCTTCCAGGCCCTGAGCGGAATGTTTGAGATAGGAGACAATCTGTTCGATGGCCT
This sequence comes from Aeromonas sp. s4, assembly GCF_040907855.1. Taxonomy (NCBI): domain Bacteria; kingdom Pseudomonadati; phylum Pseudomonadota; class Gammaproteobacteria; order Aeromonadales; family Aeromonadaceae; genus Aeromonas; species Aeromonas sp. s4. The sequence continues at coordinate 13,837 of NZ_JBFOCP010000046.1, forward strand.
CTTCCATGCCATAGAAGTCTTTGAAAGCGGGATAACGCGCGACGACGCGATTGGAAAAGAGACGGCTGAGACGTGGATTGGTCGAGGTGTCGATCATTTCCGGCTCGCCGATGGCGGTCAGCAGACGTTCGGCGGCAGAGGCGTAGCAGGATTTGTCCTGTTTGCACATATCCAGAAACTCCTGGATGCTGTACTCCTCCTCTCTGGCCTTCTCATACCGCTGTTGATAGTGCTCGAAGATGCCCATAACTTAGCCCTCGTTATAGTCGCTTGCCCTGAAAAAGAGTGGATCACTACTTTTGTTCTGTTTACCTCTTAAGCCTAGTCAACAGCCCCCAGTAATCCATCGCCATCATTGGTTTAAGTTTGTGCGGGAGCTTCCCGATCCTCGTGCGGGAAGAAGCAGTAAGTGACATACCTATGTTACTGACTGTTAAATTATTTTTGCCACGACAGTGATGCAAATGTCAAAGACATAAAAAATAAATCTTTGTGTGCCAGAGGGAGAAAATGGTGACGCTCTGTTTTGTCAGGGGGCGGTGCCAGCAAGGGCAAGGGCGGTAGGGAATAGAGGGTGAAAAGACATGTCGCTTACGTCAACGTAATGCTATTTGTTTGGTGTTTTTGCTCTAATTTTTACATTGACGCTACATTCTGGCTGCTCTAGATTGAGCCCTGTGTCGAGCAGTCATCGCTTTAGCAAGAGAGTGGGTGATTGTGCAGATACTAAGCTCTGTTTAAGCACGTTTCCGTTGGCTTGACCCTCGCATCCGCGAGGGTCTTATTTTTTCAGCGCCTGAACGGCGCCAAACCTGCAAGCTCAGGATTCGGCGGGATAGAGGGCTGACACCACCGCCAGCACCTCGGCGAAGGGATGGTCCGCCAACTGGCCAAAACCGGCCAGATCCCTGGCCTTGAGACGGGTCGTCAGCGGGGTGGCGATGCCACACAGGAAGCGGGTCAGGATCCTGGGATGGCGCCGATGGCAGAGGGCGATCAGCGGATCGCACCAGGCGCGCAAACCGTGCTCGTTGGGCAAGCCCGGTGATGGCAACGGCGGCAACACGGCGATCTCTCCCCGGCAGACGGAACAGTGCCCGCACCGCTCGGGGGCCGCGTCGTCGGCAAAATAGCGGGCAAGCTCATGGCTGAGGCAGGTGGTCGAGGTGAAAAAGGCCAGCAGCGCCTGAAGGCGGGCCAGCTCGCTCTGCTCTTTCTTTTCAAACAATCCATGCAGCTCTTCGGCCAGGGTCGCGGTATCGATTTGCTGGCTCAGCACCCGATAAACTTCGGTCATCTGCTTGCTTTCAAGCTCGATCCAACCCTGCTGCTGCAGGTAGTCCAGCGCCGCCGCGGCGCGCTGGCGTTCCCCCTGATATCCCTGCCACAGCGCTTCGAAGTCCATGGTGCACCAGGTGCGCGCCTGGGGGGCGCAGGCAAAGACCTGATCCAGGAACAGGCGGCGTTCGGAATTGAAACGAGCGAGGATCGCCTGTTTTTCCAGCACGAACCTGAAGCGGTACTCGGCAAAGTAGCTGTAGGCCGGTGCAATGACCCCTGCCATCTCCAGATAGACCAGCAGGGTCTTGAGGGGCAGTTGGCGAATGTTGGTCTCGTTGGAGAGGCGCAGCAGGCTGAATTCCCACTCGGCGCCGCTCTGGCGCACGATATCGAGCAAGTGCGCGATGGCGTCCCTGTCCGGCGTATCCCCATAGACGAAGTTTTCCAGTACCGGCAACTGGGCGCGGCTCGCCAGCACGGTGCAGCGGGAGGGAAGCCCGTCACGTCCGGCGCGGCCTATCTCCTGGCTGTAGTTCTCGATGGACTTGGGCAGGTCGTAGTGAATGACCCGGCGAATGTCGGCCTTGTCGATGCCCATGCCAAAGGCGATGGTGGCCACGATGCAGTCGAGTCTGCCAGCCATGAAGTCGTGCTGGATCTGGCTGCGCAGGGCGGGATCGAGCCCCGCATGGTAGGCGCATGCCCGGATGCCGCTGGCCTGTAGCTGCGCGGCGCACTGCTCTGCGCTGTGTTGCAGAGTCACGTAGACGATGGTGGGGGCGGACGGATCCCGGTGCAGCTCCTCGCGCAGCCAGGTATCGCGGGCAGTGCCGGCCAGCGGGAGGACGGCCAGATCCAGATTGGGTCTGTAGAAACCGGTGACCACCAGATCGTCCCGGTCGATGGCAAATTTTGCCTGCATGTCCGCCATGACGGCCGGGGTGGCGGTGGCGGTCAGCAACAGCACCTGGGGAATGGCCAGTTCACGGCGATGATCCGGCAGCTTGAGGTAGTCGGGGCGAAAGTTGTGGCCCCACTCCGAGATGCAGTGGGCCTCGTCCACCACCAGCAGTGACAGGGGGATGTGGGCGATGAAGCGGCGAAAGCGCTCATTTTTGAGGCGCTCCACCGAAATCATCAGGATCTTGAGCTGGCCATCGCTGGCCTGCTGCATCACGCGCCGGCTCTCTTCCGCTGTCTGGCTGGAGTCCAGAGTGGCGGCGGCGATCCCCTTGCTGCGCAAAAAGGCGAGCTGATCGTGCATCAGGGCCAGCAGGGGAGAGATGACCAGGGTCAGGTGGGGCAGTGCGAGGGCGGGCAATTGATAACAGAGGGATTTCCCCGCGCCAGTCGGGAAGATGGCTGCGGCGCTCTTGCCAGCCAGCAGACGACTGATCACCGCTTCCTGCCCGGGCCGCAAGCGATCAAAGCCGAAGTGTCGGGTCAATAAAGAGGTGATCATGGCAAAGCTCCCTGAAAAAGGGCGTCATCATATCACTTCTGGCCCAGTGGTGGCCGATGATCGGACTGGTTTGGTGACATTTTGACCGTGGTTGATATTGTGTTATCACATTGTTGTAGATTTTTTGTGAGGTAACCCTGATATTTTTCAGTGATTATGTGGAAAAAAACCATGGCAGATGGGATATTCCTGTCCGCAACCCCACGCGAACGGGACAGATCCACCAGAAGAGCTGCCCACGGCGTCACCGTCAACGGACCGGTGCCAATGCGCGGGGCTGGTTGCCAACAGGACTAATGATTCACGCACCATGAGTGCACAGGGACTACTTGATGACACAACAACACCCCCTCATTCGACTGGTCAACAGCACCAGTCTGGTTAGCCAGATCCTGGTCGGTCTGGTATTCGGTATCCTTCTTGCGATGTTCATGCCCGAGTGGGCCAAGGCGGCGGGTCTGCTCGGCAGCCTGTTCGTCGGCGCCCTGAAGGCCGTGGCGCCGCTGCTGGTCTTCGTGCTGGTGATGTCGGCGATCATCGGCCACAAGCAGGGCCAGAAGACCAACATGAAACCGATCCTGCTGCTCTATGTGCTGGGTACCTTCCTGGCGGCTGCCGTGGCAGTGGTGGCGAGCTTCCTCTTCCCCTCCAACCTGCATCTGGTGGCAGGCGCTACCGAGATCACGCCGCCGGGGGGCATCACGGAAGTGTTGCAGACCCTGCTGTTCAACGTGGTGACCAACCCGGTGAAAGCACTGCTGGAAGCCAACTATATCGGCATCCTGGCCTGGGCCATCGGCCTTGGTATCGCCATGCGTCACGCCAATGAGAGCACCAAATCACTGATTTCCGATGTGTCCCACGGGGTTTCCGCCATCGTCAAGGCCGTGATCCGTTGCGCTCCGCTCGGCATCCTGGGCCTGGTTGCCTCCACCCTGGCTGAAACCGGCTTCGATGCGCTGTTTGGCTATGCCCAGCTGCTGGTGGTACTGATCGGCTGCATGCTGTTCATCGCCTTCGTGGTCAATCCGCTCATCGTCTTCTGGAAGATCAAGCGCAACCCCTATCCCCTGGTGCTGACCTGCCTGAAAGAGAGCGGTGTGACCGCCTTCTTCACCCGTAGCTCCGCCGCCAACATTCCGGTCAACATGGCCCTGGCCGAGAGGCTGCGCCTGCCGGAAGACACCTATGCGGTCTCCATCCCGCTGGGGGCCACCATCAACATGGCCGGCGCCGCCATCACCATTACCGTGCTCACCATGGCGGCGGTGCATACCCTGGGGATGGAAGTGGACATGGCGACCGCCATTCTGCTCTCCGTCGTCGCCACCATCAGTGCCTGTGGCGCTTCCGGTGTGGCGGGCGGCTCCCTGCTGCTGATCCCGCTGGCGTGCAGCCTGTTCGGTATCAGCAACGATATCGCCATGCAGGTGGTGGCCGTTGGCTTCATCATCGGGGTGTTGCAGGATTCCGCCGAGACGGCCCTCAACAGCTCCACCGACGTGCTGTTCACTGCGGCCGCCTGCATGGCCGAGGATGAGAGCCTGCTGGATGCCGCCCCGGTCCCCAGCCGCGAAGCCTGATCCCCTCAGACGTTCCGCTCTGCACAGGCGCCCTCTTCGGAGGGCGCTTTTTATTTGCGCGGGCGTCAGGCGCCCTGCACCTTCTCGCCGTGTCATGGCATTGACAGTGCTCGGATCCCCCTGTGTGATTTCCCGGGAGGGGCCCGTTGGCCGCCTTCGTGTTCTCGCCACCGCCAACACGCCATTCCCTGTACCAACGTGCCCTGCGCTGCATTCGGCCGGGCATATCGGGCTGTTTGTGCTGTCAGCATGGCGGCTTGTGGCATCCCCTCTGGTGACCGAAGGGGTCATCTGTTCTTCGGTCGCTGCACGAGAATCCCGGTCAAGGCCCTCTCGGCGGTTTGCCTGCGCCCTGTGGCCGGTATTTTCCTTGAATGCCTTGAAGAAAGGCTCCATTGGGTGGGGACCTGGGCTCTCTGGGCTAAACCCCGAAGATCGGGCGTTCCTGGTAAGGACAAGGGCTCTGGTGTTCTGTCTGGCAAGGCAGATGGCGTGCGGCAGATGACGGGATAACGCAGCACGCCTTGGTCGTGTGCCATGGGGAAAGGAATATGAGCGGCAAGCTGTCACCAAGGAGAAAGAGAGTGGGTGAAAGGGCTGTCTCTGATCTGAGGACTCTGATCATCTGAGCTCAGTGCCTGATGATCATAACGAACACAGCCCGGCAGAGGAGATCTGCCGGGCTGTGGGAGGCGCCGGGCCAGATGCTGGTCCGACGGTATCGCAGGAAGGCTTAGCCGACCAGTTGATAAAGGATGGCGGAGATGGCGATAAGGCCCATGGTCGCCACGAAGACGTTGCTGATCTGGCCCTGGTATTTCGCCATGGCCGGAACGCGCTTGATGGCGTACATGGGCATGAGGAACAGGATGGTGGCGATGATGGGGCCACCCAGGGATTCGATCATCCCGAGGATGGAGGGGTTGATCACAGCAACGCCCCACAGGGTCAGGATGAAGAAGGCGATGATGAACAGCTCCACTTTCTTGTGGTTCGGTGCCTTGCCGGAGCTGCGCATGTTCTGGACGATCATCCCTTTCAGACCTTCACGGGCACCCAGATAGTGGCCGAAGAAGGAGGAGACGATGGCCACGAAGGCAACCAGCGGACCGAAGTAGGAGATGATGGGGCTCGCATGCTGGTTGGCCAGGTAGGAGAGCACGGCGATGTTCTGGGACTTGGCTTCTGCCAGCTGGGCCGGCGTCAGGCTCATCACGCAGGAGAAGACGAAGAACATCACGAAGCCCAGCAGAATGATGGCGGTGCGTTTGAGGATGGCGTCGGACTTGGCGACGGCATGCTCACCGTGATCACGGCGCTGAGCCAGGGCGAAGCTGGAGATGGCCGGGCTGTGGTTGAAGGAGAAGACCAGCACCGGGATGGTCAGCCACAGGGTGGTGGCGAAATCCTTGGTGCTCGGCATTTCATTCAGGGCCGCACCGGTCCAGTCCGGGATCAGGTACAGGGAGATGCCCGCCAGAATGGCGATGAGCGGATAGACCAGGAACTCGGTCACTTTCAGCATCAGCTTCTCGCCAGCCAGCATCACGGACATCATGGCCATGATGAGCACGATGGAGAGGATCCAGCGCGGGGGCGGCGTCATCTGCAACTGGTTGACCAGGAAGCTTTCCACCGTGTTGGTGATGCCCACGCCGTAGATCAGCACGATGGGGTAGATGGCGAAGAAGTAGAGCAGGGTGATCAATTTACCGGCACCCACGCCGAAGTGCTCTTCCACCACCTGGGTGATGTCGGCATTGGGTTGCTTGGAGGAAAGCACGAAGCGCGCCAGACCACGGTGGGCCAGGTAGGTCATGGGGCCGACCAGCAGCGCCATCACCACCAGCGGCCAGAAGCCACCCATACCGGCGTTGATGGGCAGGAACAGGATGCCTGCACCGACGGCGGTACCGAACAGGCTGATCACCCAGGTGGTGTCTTGTTTACTCCAACCGCGAGATTGGACCGAGCTGATTCCTTGCTCCTGTGCGGCTGCAACATCCTGTGCGCCAGTGACAGTATTGGACATGTGTCTCACCCCGAATGTGTGGTTTTAATTAGTCGGCGCAAGAATACTTTCTTTTTAATCAAAAATGTTGATCAAATTCACCTTTGTGCGGCTGAAACCCGTACTTTCTTGTAGAAATGTGATCAAAAGAATAAAAAATCAAAATTTATTTATCAAATGCAGTGTTATTTGAATGTTAACTGGATAATTTCTCACCTCATTATGTTGTCAAAATGTTATGTTGAGATGTGCTGGGCAAGCTGGCGGATCATGCTGGCAGTGGCTCCCCAGATGAAAGATTGCTCCCAAGGGATCCAATAGATGGTGTGACGACCGTCCGCTCTTGGCAGGCTCAGGGCTATGTGCTGCCCCGGATCCAGCACGTGGGCGAGGGGGACTTCGAAGGCCTGGGCCACCTCGTCCTGGCTCAGGGTCAGCCCGTAGCCTGGGTCGAGCATGGCGAGGACCGGCAGCACATCGTAGCGTGAGACGGTATTGAGAGGGGTGAGGCTGCCGATGATCCGGATCTGGGAGGGGGGAATGCCAAGCTCCTCCTCGGTTTCCCTGAGCGCGGTGTGAATGAGGTCCCGGTCTTCCGGGTCCTGGCGCCCGCCGGGAAAGCTGATCTGCCCCGGGTGGTGGCGCAGGGCGGCGCTGCGGCGCGTCAGCAGCAGGTGCAGGCCCTCGGGGCGCTCCACCAGGGGGATCAACACGGCGGCAGGTTTGAGCCCGGCCAGTGCCAGGCGATGGGCGGGGGCGGGGCGCTGCAGCAAAAAGCGGGTCAGCAGCTCGGCACTCGTCATCTCCATGGGTCTCCTTGTGTCGGCCCCGCAGGGCCGGATGGGGTCAAAGGGCATCGAGCAGTGGCAGGATGCGGGCCACCTTGTCGTAGGTCTCCTGATATTCGGCGTCGGGATCGGAGTCGGCGATGATGCCGCCCCCCGCCCAGCAGTGCAGCTGACCGGCTTCGGCGATCAGGGTACGGATGCAGATGCTGGTATCCATCCTTCCGTGCTGACTCAGATAACCGATGCTGCCGCAGTAGGCATTGCGCCGCACCGGCTCCAGCTCCTCGATGATCTCCATCGCCCGGATCTTAGGAGCCCCTGTGATGGAGCCGCCGGGGAAGCAGGCCCGCAGCAGATCCACTTCTTGCCAGCGCGCATCCAGTTCTCCGTGAATGGTGGAAACCAGATGATGCACCGCCGGGAAGGATTCCACGGCAAAGAGGTGCGGGACCGTGACCGACCCCGGCCGGCTCACCCGGCCGATGTCGTTGCGCAGCAGATCGACGATCATCAGGTTCTCCGATCTGTCCTTGTCGGCGCTGGCGAGCGACTCGGCCACCCTGGCATCCTGGGCGGGATCAGGGTGGCGAGGCCGGGTGCCCTTGATGGGCTTGGTCTCGATATGGCGCTTGTCGAGCAGCAGGAAACGCTCCGGGGAGAGGCTCAGAATGGCGCTGTGCGGCAGGCGGACAAAGGCGGAGAACGGCGCCTTGTTGGCGGCGCTCAGGGCGAGATAGGCGGACCATTCATCCCCCTGATAAGGGGCGCTGAAGCGCTGGGTCAGGTTGATCTGGTAACAATCCCCCGCCGCCAGATAGGCCTGGATACGGGCAAACTTGTCTCCGTATTCGGCCCGCGTCATGTTGCTCTGCCAGGGGCCGGTCAGGCGAAGGGGGAGGGTGGTTCGTTCGCGCTGCGCCATCAGCCAGTCGAGCCTGCGGGCGAGGCCGGCTTCATCACCCCAGTGGGCCAGTTGCCAGTGTCCCGTCGCGACATTTCGCAGCAGCGCCCAGTCGTAGATCCCGACCGCCATGTCGGGCACCTGGATGTCCTGTTGCGCCACTGCGGGCAGACGCTCGAATCGTCGGCCCAGATCGTAGCCAAAGAGTCCCAGGGCCCCCCCGATAAACGGCAATCCCGAGTCATCCTCAACGCGCTCCCCAAGCAGGGCTTGCTGGGTCTTGGCGAGCAGGGCGAGGGGATCGCCGTCATGATGGTGCTGGTGGTTATCCTGGGTGAGGCAGGTGCTGGTACCCCGGGTTTCCAGGGTGGCAAGCGGATCGGCGCTGATGATGTCAAAACCGTTGTCAGCCCCCAGGGGGCCGGCGGATTCCAGCAGGATGGCCCAGGGTTGGTGTTGCAGGCTGGCGAACCAGGTGTGGAGCGAGGCCTGCGGGTCGAAATGGTGGATATGCAGTCTTGGTTTCATTTTTTGTTACATAGGCAACAGTTTGCGCCCGGCTCCCTAGCCGGTTCGGGTGGTCAAGCGTATCATGGCCGCCGGCATTTTTAAGAAAAACACCGTTATAAAAACACGCCGCAGTCTGCCGGCTCCAGGTGCATTTGCCACCTGCCGAAGGCCCGGCTCATATGGAAGCCCTTGCTCGCGCAAGCGATAACAAGGACCAGTGAGGATGATATGAGCATCATTAGAAAACAGGACTTTATCGATTCCATTGCTGACGCCCTGCAGTACATCTCCTTCTACCACCCCCTCGATTTCGTGCAGGCCGCCAAGGCCGCCTATGACCGCGAGATCAACCCGGCCGCCAAGGATGCCCTGGCCCAGATCTTGATCAACTCCCGCATGTCTGCCGAAGGTCATCGCCCGCTCTGTCAGGACACCGGTATCGTCACCTGCTTCGTCAAGATCGGCATGCAGGTACAGTGGGACAGCGACATGACGGTCCAGGAGATGGTGGATGAGGGCACCCGCCGCGCCTATACCAATCCGGACAACCCGCTGCGCGCCTCCGTGCTGGCGGATCCGGCCGGCAGCCGCAAGAACACCAAAGACAATGCCCCCGCTGTCGTGCACATCGACATGATCCCGGGCAACAAGGTGGAAGTGAGTATCGCGGCCAAGGGGGGCGGCTCCGAAAACAAATCGAAAATGGTGATGCTCAACCCCTCCGACGACATCGTGGAGTGGGTGCTCAAGACGGTGCCGACCATGGGGGCTGGCTGGTGCCCGCCCGGCATGCTCGGCATCGGCATCGGCGGCACCGCCGAGAAGGCGGCGGTGCTCGCCAAGGAAGCTCTGATGGAGCACATCGACATCCAGGAGCTGATTGCCCGTGGTCCCGAGACCACCGAAGAGAAGCTGAGGGTCGAGCTCTATGACAAGGTCAACAAGCTCGGGATCGGTGCCCAGGGGCTGGGCGGCCTGACCACGGTGCTGGATGTGAAGGTGAAATCCGCACCGACCCACGCCGCCTCCAAGCCCGTGGTGATGATCCCCAACTGCGCCGCCACCCGTCACGTGCATTTCGAACTCGATGGCTCCGGCCCGGCGGAGCTGACACCCCCCAGGCTGGAAGACTGGCCGGAGATCACCCGTGAGTCCGGTGGCAATGTGCGCCGGGTCAACGTGGATGGTATCACCAAGGCAGAGCTTGCCAGCTGGAAGAGCGGCGATACCGTGCTGCTCTCCGGCAAGATCCTGACCGGCCGCGACGCCGCCCACAAGCGCATCGCCGACATGCTGAAAAAAGGTGAAGGACTGCCGGAAGGGGTCGATTTCACCAACCGCTTCATCTATTACGTGGGCCCGGTCGATGCGGTACGTGACGAGGTGGTCGGCCCGGCTGGTCCCACCACGTCCACCCGGATGGACAAATTCACCGACATGATGCTGGGAGAAACCGGCCTTATCGGCATGATCGGCAAGTCCGAGCGCGGCCCCAAGACGGTCGAGAGCATCAAGCAGCACCAGGCTGTCTACCTGATGGCGGTGGGTGGCGCCGCTTACCTGGTGGCGAAAGCCATCAAGAAAGCGCGCGTGGTGGCCTTTGCCGATCTGGGGATGGAGGCCATCTATGAGTTCGAGGTGGAAGACATGCCGGTCACCGTGGCGGTCGACTCCCAGGGCAACAACATCCACGAGACCGGCCCGGCCTACTGGTCCGCCAAGATTGCCGAGCTGGAGACCAAGCTGGCTTGATCAATCGGGCTTCGGTGCAAACGCAGAGCGATTAGCCCCGTACAGCAGCATGTTGAAAGGCGACCCTCGGGTCGCCTTTTTTGCGGGCCCCGTTTGACGGTCTTGGCCTGAGCAAATTTACTGCTGCTGTGCTGCTGTGCTGCTGTGCTGCTGTGCTGCTGTGCTGCTTTGTCTTTGTCGCCATGACATCCCGGGTCGGAAGCCTGGATAACCCGGTGGGCAATGCCGGCGCATTGGCTGTCACGCCGAAGGGGCGATCAGTGGTTCAGGTAGACATCCTGGCCGCCGTAGCTCAGTGCCCCACCCAGAGGGGTTGAGGGCTCGAAGAAGCGGGTCAGGACACCGGCACGCTGGCCCAGGGTGCTCAATGTGCTCCGGTCCAGGGCGACCTGTTCGGGCAGCCAGGTCAGCACGGCGGCACAGTGACCATTGATCAGGCTCTGCTCCAGCAGGCGCTGCCAATTCTTGATCTTGGGGGCGTGCACGACAAGCACCCTGGCAGGATTGATCCCTCTGGCCTGCAATTGCGCGGCGGCGGGCAGACCTGGCGGGGCGACGAGCAGGATCCAGCCACTGTCGGACTGACTCAGTTGCCCCAGGGCATCCAGCAGCGGTGCTTCCTGATGGAGAGGGCCGCGCCGCTGCTCTTGTCCCATCTTGCTCTGATGGCGAGTGGGCCAGGTGGTGATCAGACCGGCAGAGGAGGAGGGGGGGCAAAGATTCAGGGGCTGGCTCATATGTCGTTCCTGTATGAATAACCATGCTGTATGCGCATACAGTAGTTCTGTTCGCAAGGAGTGACAAGTCATTTGTGGCTAAAAGTGTGAGCCGATTAACAGGAGATGATTTTAACTCCATGATTAAAAAGAATATTTATATCTTTCTTATGCAGGGTGTTTTTTAACCTGTAGACAAACTTCGGGTCGGCGCTCATGGTTATACAGTCCTGTATGGGGAGAGGAGGGAGTGAGATGGACGTCAGTACCTTACAACGACTGGATGCCAACATTCTGCTCGGGATCATCAACGAGAAGCTGCGGCTGGAGTGTGATGGCCTTGAAGAGCTGCTGGCTTACTACGACATGACAGAAGATCAGCTGGCTACCCGTCTGCAACAGATCGGGTATCACTACGACCCCATGAGCAATCAGTTCAAGGCGCATAGTTAATTGAAATCAAAGGGTGCTCCGATTGGGGCATCCTTTTTATTACCTGACGAGGAGGTGTGAATTGAAAACGCTTTCAATTTCTCCCGTGTTGACGGTTATTTTCACGTATTTTCAGTCACAGGCAATCATTGAAAACCTATTCATGAAACTATCTTTTTTGTTTTCTTGTATCACTATGATTTAAAACGAAATTTATATTTCATTCAGGCGGACTAAAGGAAAGGGTTTTCATGGTGAAACTGTCATTTTTATGCGTTAAAGTGTGACTCACGTTAACTTTTAAACCCTTGGCTTTAGCTAGTATGCCCCCGCCGGAGCATATTCTGAGATAACAACAGCGCCGGTCCCCCCGATGGGATGACATTTTTTATTTGTAACGAAGGAAAATGGTTTATGGCTACCAAGAAGAAGACAGACCAGGATCTCCAACTGGATAAAGATCAGCTCAAGGCGAGTATCGTGCGTCACCTGCGTTCTACCTTGGGTACAAGCGAACAGAAAGCCTCTCCGGATGCCTGGTGGAAAGCGACCGCTGCCGCCGTCAATGAACAGGTGTACGAGCGCCTGACCCGTACTCAGCAGACTCACTTCAAGAAAGATACTCGTGCGATTCACTATCTCTCTGCTGAATTTTTGATGGGGCGTTTGACCTCCAACAACCTGCACAACCTCTCCCTCTACAAAGTCTGTGAAGAGGCGCTGGGTGAACTCGGTCTGGAACTGACCGATCTTTGCGAACAAGAGCCTGACATGGCCCTTGGCAACGGCGGCCTGGGTCGTCTGGCTGCCTGCTTCATCGATTCCCTGGCGACCCTGAACTACCCGGCGGTGGGCTATGGCATTCACTACGAGCACGGCCTGTTCCGTCAGGAAATTCAGGATGGCCGTCAGATCGAGCGTCCGGACTCCTGGCGCGAATATGGCAACCCCTGGGAGATCTGCCGCCCGGAATCGGTGCAGGAGATCCCGCTTTACGGCTACGTGGAGACCGTCTTTGGTGACAAGGGTGGCCTGAAGAAGGTGTGGCACGCCGGTCGCAAGATCAAAGGGGTACCCTGGGACATTCCGGTGGTCGGCTTCGGTGGTCACACCGTCAACATCCTGCGTCTGTGGGAATCCCGCGCCTCCGAGTTCTTCGACTGGGACGTGTTCAACGCCGGTGGTTATATCGACTCCCAGGCCGAAAAGGCCCAGGCCGAGACCATCTCCAAGGTGCTCTACCCGAACGATGAGACCGACGCCGGCAAGGAGCTGCGCCTTATCCAGCAGTACTTCTTCTGCGCCTGCTCCATCAAGGACATCATGCGTCGCTACAAGCGGGTGCATGGCAGTGACTTCAGCAACTTTGCCGCGCAAATCGCCATCCAGCTCAACGATACCCACCCCACCGTGGCCATCCCCGAGCTGATGCGCGTGCTGGTGGACGAAGAGGGGCTGAACTGGGATACCGCCTGGGGCATCTGCTATCAGGTCTTCTCCTACACCAACCACACCCTGCTGCCGGAAGCGCTGGAGAAGTGGTCCGTCAGCCTGTTCGAGAAGGTACTGCCGCGCCATCTCGAGATCATTTACGAAATCAACGCCCGTTTCCTGAACGAGCTGGTGGAGCCCAAGTGGCCGGGCAACGATGCCATCAAGGCCAAGCTTTCCATCATCGAAGAGGGTGACGTGCGCAAGGTGCGCATGGGCAACCTGTGCGTCATCGGCTCCTCCAAGGTGAACGGTGTGGCCGAGATCCACTCCAAGCTGGTGAAGGAAGATCTCTTCCCCGAGTATGCCGAGCTGTGGCCCGAGAAGATGTGCAACGTCACCAACGGCGTGACTCCCCGTCGCTGGCTGCTGGCCTGCAACCCGGAACTGGCCGAACTCTACAACGAGGTGGTGGGCAAGGAGTGGCCGCTGCAACTGGACAAGCTGCGCAGCGTGGTGAAGTTTGCCGACGACAAGGCGTTCCAGCAGCAGTTCATGACCATCAAGCGCCACAACAAGGAGAAGCTGGTCAAGGTCATCAAGGCGGAAACCGGCATCGACGTGAGCGCGGAGGCGATCTTCGACGTCCAGATCAAGCGTCTGCACGAGTACAAGCGCCAGCAGCTGAACCTCATCCACATCATGGCGCTCTACCGTCGCCTGCTGGCGAACCCGGACTATGACATGCATCCGCGGGTGTTCATCTTCGGCTCCAAGGCGGCGCCCGGCTACAAGCTGGCCAAGGACATCATCTACGCCATCAACAAGCTGGCGGAGCGGGTCAACAACGACGCCCGTATCCAGGGCAAGCTGAAAGTGGTGTTCATGCCGAACTACCGCGTGAGCCTTGCCGAGAAGCTGATCCCGGCGGCGGATGTCTCCGAGCAGATCTCCACCGCAGGTTACGAAGCATCCGGTACCGGCAACATGAAGATGGCGCTGAACGGTGCCATCACCATCGGGACGCTGGATGGAGCCAACATCGAGATCGCCGAAGAGGCGGGTGCCGAAAACTGCGCCATCTTCGGTCTGAATGTGGACGAGGTGAAGTCCCTGAAGGCGCGCGGCTACAACCCGTATGACTTCTACTACGCCAACTCCGAACTGAAAGCCGTGCTGGACTGGTTTGATACCGACTACTTCACGCCGGGTCGCCCGGGGGAACTCTCCTCTATCAAGCGTTCCCTGCTGGAAGGGGGAGACCCTTACCTGACCCTGGCGGATTTCGAGTCCTACTCCGAGGCGCACAAGCTGATCGACGCCTGGTACCGGGATCCGGCCCTGTGGGCGAAGAAGGCCATCATCAACTCGGCCACCATGGGCAAGTTCAACTCCGACCGCTCCATCCAGGATTACGTAGACCGGATCTGGAAACTGACGAGCTGCAGCGTCGGCTGATGTCTGCTCCTGTGAAAAACCCCGCGATGCGGGGTTTTTTTTCATCTGTCGGGTTGAGAGAGGCTCAGGGCCTGTCGACCACCCGGGTGTCCGCCGGCACCCGTTTCTTGCCGGTGATCATCGCCCTGACGAGATCGCCCCGTACCAGACGATCCAGGGCGATGACGGCCAGTACATGGACGAAGATGGCCACCTGCAGCCCCTTGGCAAAGAACTCGTGGATCTCTTCCATGCGATGGGTGCCGGAGAGAGGCCCGTATTCGGTCATGATCCCGCTGGCGGCGGTGCCGACAAGGCAGGTCAACAGCAGCAGTATCATCAAGGACCCCAAAGGATTGTGACCGGCGTAGTAGGGGTGGCGCCCCTTGATCGTCTCCTTGAGATAGGTGATGACGCCGGCCGGTGTCGGCAGCCACTGGGCGAAGCGGGCATGATAGGAGCCGATGAATCCCCATACGATGCGCAGTGCCAGCAGTCCGGCCAGCGCATATCCCGCATAGCGGTGGTTGCGCGCCCCCTCTTCAAGGATGAAGAGATTCAGCACGCACAACAGCACAGTGGCCCAGTGAAATCCCCTGACCACCGGATCCCATACCTTGATTTCACGGTTGTTCTGCATCGTCTTTCCCATGAGGTGATCCCCTTGTCGTGATGTCCATGATCATCGCCATCGTCAGCCATGGCTGCGTGATGGCCGTTGTCAGCATCATGGAGGCGATTTCTTAAGTGCGAGTTAACGTCGTCGTGATGTCGCGGGTAGGGGAGAACGGTTGTTTCGGGGCGAGAAAAAGCCCCGGCGATGCGGGGCTTGGAGGGGCATTAGGGGGGCGAACCTCAGTGGAGGATATCCCCCATGAAATAGGCAAGCATGGTCAGGATAACGGTGAACACCAGGTTCAGTACCAGACCGGCCCGCATCATCTCCCGCTGCTGGATATGGCCGCTGGCGAAGACGATGGCGTTGGGGGGCGTGGCCACCGGCAGCATGAAGGCACAGGAGGCGCCGACGGCGATCAGCACCGAGACCACGATGGGGGAGACCCCCAGTGCCTCGGCCACCCCGGCGAACAGCGGCACCAGCAGCGCGGCAGTGGCAGTGTTGGAGACCAGCTCGGTGAGGAACACCACGAAGGCGGCCAGGCAGAGCAGGATCACGAAGATGGGCATGGAGGAGAGGCCGCTGGAGAGGTGCTCCGCCAGGAAGGCGTTGGCCCCGGTCTGCTTGAGGATGGCGCTCAAGGTGAGACCACCCCCGAACAGCAGCAGCACGCCCCAGTCGGTGTTCTGGTTGATGTCATCCCAGCTGGCGACCCGGCTGACGGCGATGGCCAGGATGGCGCCCATGGCGATCAGGGTATCGAACTGGGGAATGCCGCCCAGCGCCTTGGCAAGAGGCTGGGATCCAATCCACAGCAGCACAGTGGTCAGGAAGATGGCCAGGGTCACCTTGCGCTGGCCTGTCCACTCGATGGTGACCTGCTCGGTGTTGACCTGGTGGGAGAGATTGGGACGGGTCACCCAGTAGAGCAGGCCGATGCCCACCGGCATGAAGATGATCACCACGGGGATGCCGAACTCCAGCCAGTCGGTGAAGCCCAAGCCCATCTGGGCGGCGGCGATGGCATTGGGGGGGCTGCCCACCAGGGTGCCGATGCCACCGATGCTGGCGCTATAGGCGACGCCAAGCAGCACGAAGACCAGAGTGCGGCGCTCCTTGTGAACGTCCAGCCCCTTCAGCATGCCGAGGGCCAGCGGCATCATCATGGCCGCGGTGGCGGTGTTGCTGATCCACATGGAGAGGGCGGCCGTGATGGTGAAGAGCACGATGGAAGCCCAGCCCAGGTGTCCCTTGGCGAGCTGCATCACCTTGCCGGCGATCTGGGTGTCGAGTCCCTGCTTGGAGAGGGCTGCCGCGAGGGCAAAGCCGCCAAAGAAGAGGAACAGGACGGGGTTGGCAAAGTCGGTCAGCGACTTGCTCATGTCGAACACCCCGAGCAGGGTGGCGAGCACCGGGATGGAGATGGCGGTGATGGTGATGTTCACCGCCTCGGTCAGCCAGAGGATGGCGATGAAGATCAGGATGGCCAGCCCCTTGTTGACCATGGGGTCAAACGGGAGCCATGCCAGCATGGCGCAGAGCAGGAGCAGATCCAGGATGACGATCCCGGACTTGATGTCCAGCCAGCGTGAGGGGGGAGTCGGAGGTACAGCCGATGTGTGCATAACGTTCTCTCGGTTAATTTATGGTTGTTGTTGTGATGCCGAGGTTACATATATCCCCCTGTTTGAAACAGGGGGATATGGTCAAATCATGTGGCGACTCACAGAGTCAAGTGAAAATGGATCTTCAATCAAACAGAAATGAAACATTTTATTTTCATTTGACGGGGGAGGTGAAGGAGAGCAGCCACTCCTTGAACAGGCTCTTGGGCAGGGCGCCGCTGCGCTGTGCCAGGGTCTCCCCCCGCTGGAAGACCATCAGGGTAGGAATGCTGCGAATGCCATAGCGACCTGCGATGGCGGCCTCCTGCTCGGTATCGAGTTTCACGAAGCGAAGGCGGGGCTCAAGCTCCCGGGCGACCTCCTGAAAGACGGGGGCAAACTGCAGGCAGGGGCCACACCAGCTTGCCCAAAAGTCCACCACCACCGGGATGTCGGACTGGATCAGGGCATCGAAGCTGGCCTGACGCCCCGCCACCGGGGTTTGTTCGAAGAGGGCGTGACGGCAGCGGCCACACTTCGCGTTTGAGTCTGCTTTTTCGACAGGCAGGCGGTTGCGGGTAAAGCATTGGCTACAATAGGTGGTGACAAGTGACATAATTGCTTCCTTATTTCATGGCCCGGCAACATCTTTATTGCAATCAGAGCGCCGACTAACGGTAACATAGCACTCAGTGGTTTTTCACAGTTGGCCTCCGGCCGTGACCTGATGTCACCGGATGGCCGACCATGACATGAGAATCGAGACGGGATGAAGAGTGTTGCACGGGGCAATCGTGTTGTCTTTGGCCTTATCATCGTATCGCTGGTGGGCTTTTCTGCCTATTGCTGGCAGTTGCTCAGCCAGCAGCAGCGTGCCTTCGATTTGAGCGTGGCGGCTGAGATGGTGCTCAATCGGGTCAATACCGATACCGTCTATCTGCTGGGGCGCGAGAAGGCCAGCGATGGCAGCGTACAGCAACGTCTGAGCCTGCTTTCCAGTCACCTGGACAGGTTCGTCAGGCTGGTGCACGAGGATCCGGAGTCGGTGGACGACCCCGGCTCCCAGGCGTTGCAGCGGGACATCGACGGTTATCTGCTGGATCTCGCCAGGCTCTACACTATGGAGATGACCATCGAGTATCTGGCTCCCCGCTTCCAGGGCCAGCTCAAGGCGTTGCAAGGCACCCTGCCGGTCGGTGAGGCGCAGTACCGCGACCTGACCGAACTCATGCGCCTGCACCACTACCTCCGACGTAGCTGGGATCAGAACGAGCAGCGGCAACTGTTGCAACTCCAGCAGCACCTGCTTGACCGCTATGGCGAGCAGCCGAGGGTCGCGGCCCTCGTCCGGCTGGGCCAGGAGTTCAATCAGCAGGTGATGGAGTACCATCGCCTGCGCAATCAGGTGGTGGAGATGAAGGGGCTGAGCTCACTGCCCGCCTGGAAGCAGAGCAAGCTGGAGCGGGCCTCCTCCCTCAAGAGCCGCTTCTACCTGATGGTGCTGGGGGGGGCGCTGCTCTGCTTCTCGCTGGTGGCCGCGACCCTGTGGCGTCGCAACCAGAAGCTGAGCGAGCTCTCACGCCATGCCGCGCTGCTGGCCCAGGCCAAGAGCGACTTCCTGGCCAACATGAGCCACGAGATCCGCACCCCCATGAATGCCATCATCGGCTTCAGCGCCCTGGCACTGCAAACCAGCCTGGATCCCCAGCAGCGGGACTATCTCAACAAGATCAAATCCTCGTCGGACACCTTGCTGCTGCTCATCAACGACATCCTGGATCTCACCAAGGTGGAGTCCGGCAAGCTGACCCTGGAGGAGATCGACTTCGATCTCAGCGAGCAGCTCGACTCCCTCGCCGCCATGTTCGCGGATCTGGCGGAGCGCAAGCACATCGAGGTCATCATCAACAAGTCTCCCGCCGTGCCCGACTTTCTGCGCGGGGATCCGCTGCGCCTCGGTCAGGTGCTGGTCAACCTGGTGAACAATGCCATCAAGTTCACCGAGCGGGGCGAGGTGGAGGTGGCCATTACGCTCACCAGCCAGCATCCCATGCGGGTCTGTTTCAGCGTGCGGGATACCGGCATCGGCATCGCCCCGGAGAAGCAGGCCCAGCTGTTCCAGCCCTTTACCCAGCTGGAGGCGGGCAATACCCGCAAATATGGCGGCTCCGGGCTTGGCCTCAACATCTCCCAGCGCCTGGTGGGGCTGATGAGCGGGGAGATCACCGTGCAGAGCAAGCCCGGGGTGGGCTCCACCTTCCTGTTCGAGATCCCCATCTCCCAGGCGGTGTACGGGGTCTCGGGGCGCCGGGTCTTCTTCGATCACCAGCCCCTGATCCTGATGATGGATGACAACGAGCTGGTGCTGGAACTGGCCAAGGACATCCTGGGGCGGGCGGGGGCGTCCGTCATCACGGTCAACAGCCTCTCCCGCGCCCGTCAGGTGCTGCGGGAAGAGGGGCATCACATCCGCCTCGCCATCCTCGACTGGCGCATGGGTCAGGAGGATGGCCTGGACTTGGCCCTCGAGATGTACCAGCACAGCCAGTGGCGGCGCCTGCCTGTCCTGATGACCAGCGCCTGGTCCAGGGAGGGGCTGCATGGGCGGATGGAGAGCATGGGACTGACCCATTTCCTGGCCAAGCCCATGACCGAAAACGCCTTGCTGGCCAAGGTGGACGAACTGCTCAACGGCAGCTCCCATGACAGCAAGGTCCGCCAGGCGGAGGCCCAGGGGGATCAGCAGCAGTTCCGGGAGCTGCTGCGCGGTACCCGGGTGCTGCTGGCCGAGGACAACCGGGTCAACCAGCAGCTCATTCTGGAGTACCTGCGCCGGGTGGAGGCCAAGGTCACCGTGGTGGACAACGGCCGCGAGGCGGTGGAGCAGGTGGCGGAGCAGCCGTTCGACGTCATCCTGATGGATCTGCAGATGCCGGTGCTGGACGGGCTGGATGCCACCCGCCAGATCCGCAAGATGGTAGACAAGCACGATGTGCCCATCATCGCCCTCACCGCCAGCGCCATGCCGGGGGACAGGGAGCGCTGCCTTGGCGTCGGCATGAACGGCTATGTCACCAAGCCGGTGAGCAAGCTCGATCTCTACAACAACCTGCTGCAATGGGTGAAGAGCAGCGGCGGGGAGCCCAAGGTGCCCATCGAGGTCAAGCCGCCGGCCCTCATGGGCGTGCTGGATCTGGAGGATGCCCTGCGCCGGCTGGAGCATGACAGGGAGGCGCTGCAGATCCTCTTCAAGCTGTTCCTCTCCGAGCACAAGGACGATCTGTGGGACATCCGCACCGCCCTGCGTCGCCAGCAGCCCGAAGTGGCGTGCCGCTTGCTGCATACCCTGAAGGGGGTCTCGGCCAACATCTCCGCTTCCCGCCTGCAACTGCTGGCCGGGGAACTGGAGTGGCGGCTGCGGCTGCAGGAGGAGCTGAGCGAAGGGGAGCTCAACCAGTTGCAGCAGGTCTTTACCCAGACCCGGGAGGAGGTCTCCCACTTCCTGCTCACCGGGGAGCAGCAGGAGTCGGTCGCCTTCCCGTTTTCGCCCCCCGACAAGCGGCTCTGAGGGAGGGCAAGATAGCAATCGTTCTCAAGTCACCCGCTTCAGGCTATGATGACCCACTCGTTCGCCCCCGCCAGGGGGCGATTGTATTGAGCTTCTCTTCACGATCACGCGGCAGCGCGCCGCGACCAAGGACTTCTCTGTGAGCGTATTTTTGCGGCTTGGCTGGTTTTTCAAGGATCAGTGGCGGCGTTATCTGGTGGCCATCTCCCTGCTGATGCTGGTGGCCCTGTTGACCGTGATCCCCCCCAAGGTGGTGGGCTGGGTGGTGGATGGCATCGCCAAGGGTGACCTGGACAGCGGCACCCTGACCGGCTATCTGGCGGGGCTTTTTGGCCTGGGACTGCTTATCTACCTGCTGCGCTATGTGTGGCGGGTCATGCTGTTCGGTGCCTCCTACCGGCTCGCCTACGTGCTGCGCAACCGGCTGTTCAGCCACTTCACCCGCATGAGCCCGGATTTCTACCAGCGCCACCGCACCGGTGATCTGATGGCCCACGCCACCAACGACATCCAGGCGGTGGAGATGACCGCAGGGGAAGGGGTGCTGACCCTGGTGGACTCCTTCATCGTCGGCATCCTGGTGCTCTCCATCATGTGCAGCCAGTACTCCTGGCAGCTGACCCTGCTCTCCCTGCTGCCCCTGCCGGTGATGGCTTTCTTCATGAACCGCTTCGGGACCCAGATCTACAAGGAGTTCAAGGCGGCGCAGGGGGCCTTCTCCCGCCTCAACAACAAGACCCAGGAGGCTCTCTCCGGGGTGCGGGTGCTCAAATCCTACGCGGTCGAATCCCTGGAGGACGAGGGCTTTGCCGAGCTGACCCGTCAGGCGGGGGAGCGCAACATGGCGGTGGCCCGCATCGACGCTAAGTTCGACCCCGTGATTTACCTGTGCATCGGCTGCTCCTATTTTCTGGCGGTCGCAGGGGGCAGCGCCCTGGTGCTGCAAGACAAGCTGACTCTGGGGGAGCTCACCAGCTTCACCATGTACCTCGGCCAGCTCATCTGGCCCATGTTCGCCATCGCCTGGCTGTTCAACATCATCGAGCGGGGCAGCGCCGCCTACTCGCGCATCGAAAGCCTGCTGGGGGAGCGCAGCGACATCGAGGAGCCGGCCCATCCCGTGGCGCTGGCCTCGGCCTTTCCCCTGCGGGTGCAGGGGCTGGGCTACCGGCTGGAGCAGCGCACCCTGTTGCAGGGGGTGGATGTCACCCTGCAGGCTGGCGCCATGCTGGGGATAGTGGGACGCACCGGGGCAGGCAAGAGCTCCCTGCTCAAGCTGCTGATGCGCCTGGCCAACCCCACGGCCGGGGAGATCCGCATGGGGGAGGTGCCCATCTCGCAACTGTCGCTGGGTGAGCTGCGCAGCCAGTTTGCCTATGTGCCCCAGGAGCCGTTTCTGTTCTCCACCACCATCGCGGCCAACATCGCCCTGGGCCGCCCCGAGGCGAGCCGGGAGGAGATTGAGCGGGTGGCGCGCATCGCCTGCGTTCACGACGACATCAGTCGCTTCCCCAAAGGGTATGAAACCGAGGTGGGAGAGAAGGGGGTGACCCTCTCCGGCGGTCAGAAGCAGCGTCTGGCCATCGCCCGCGCCCTGCTGCTGGATGCCCCTATCCTGGTGCTGGATGACGCCCTCTCGGCGGTGGATGCCCACACCGAGCAGCAGATCCTGCTGGCCCTCAAGGTCCACAAGCGCACCCTGGTGCTGGTGAGCCACCGCATGACGGCGGTGGAGCAGGCGGACGAGATCCTGGTGCTGGAGCAGGGAGCGATCAGCGAGCGGGGCCGTCACGAGACCCTGATGGCCAGGAACGGCTGGTACGCGGACATGGTCCGCTACCAGCGCCTGGAGCAGGACGTGGAGGAGAGCCTGTGAACAGGATGACAAGGCCCCAGGTACCCCTTACCCCTCTCCCGACTCCCGCGAGCGGAGAGGGGAGCAAAGAGAGTCAATTCCCGTGGAACGTTGCGCTGGAGGCAAGTCTGTGAATCCAACCATCAAACGGCTGCTCGCCTACTGCGTCAGCTACCCCCGCTGGCTGGTGCAGGCGGGCATCTGCCTGCTGCTCGCCACCGGCGCCGAGGTGGCGGGCCCCTTGCTCATCAAGCTCTTCATCGATGACTACCTGGCGCCGCGCCGGCTGGAGTGGGGCATCATCGCCGCCCTTGCCGCCGGTTATCTGGGGTTGCAGGTGTTGTCAGCGGCCGGCTTCTATCTGCAATCCCTGCGCTTCAACCGCATCGCCCAGGCGGTGGTGCAGCGTCTGCGCGAGCAGGTGTTCGCCACCGCCATCCGCCTGCCTGCCCACTATTTCGACAAGCACCGCTCGGGCTCCCTCATCTCCCGCATTACCAACGACACCGAGGCGATCATGAACCTCTATGTCCAGGTGATAGGGCTCCTGGTGCAAAAAGTGGTGCTCCTGTGCGGCATCCTGCTCTCCATGGCGCTGCTGGATCTGCGCCTGATGCTGGTGTGCGCCACCCTGCTGCCGGCGGTGGGAGCCGTGATGTGGCTCTATCAGAAACTGAGCGTGCCCGTGGTGCGGGCGACCCGATCCTTGCTCTCCGACATCAACAGCCGTCTCAACGAGTCGTTGCAGGGGATGCCGGTGATCCAGGCCATGGTGCAGGAGCGCCACTTCGCCAACGCCTTTGCGGGGGTGAACCAGCAGCACTGGCAGGCGCGGATCAAGAGCCTCAAGATCAACGGCATCCTGCTGCGCCCCCTCATCGATCTCTTCTACATGATGGTGCTCATCGGTCTGCTGGCCCTGTTCGCCCACGAGGGGCTGAGCACGGCGGGGGCCATCCAGGTGGGGGTGCTTTACGCCTTCATCAGCTATCTGGGGCGGATGATCGAGCCCCTCATCGAGATGACCAACCAGCTCAACCAGTTGCAGCAGGCCATGGTGGCGGGGGAGCGGGTGTTCGCCCTGCTCGATGAAACCCGCGAGAGCACCGACGGGGAGGTGCGCCCCCTGGAGGGACGGGTACGCTTCGATGGGGTGGGCTTCTCCTACGACGGGGAGCAGCAGGTGCTGCAAGATGTGAGCTTTGCCACCCGGCCGGGCCAGATGCTGGCGCTGGTGGGCCACACTGGCAGCGGCAAGTCCACCATCATCAGCCTGCTGATGGGTTTCTACCCCCTGGATCGGGGGAGCATCCACTTCGATGATCACCCCATGAACGGCCTGGCCCTCTCGGCGGTGCGCCGCAGCATCGGCCTGGTGCAGCAGGATCCTTTCATCTTCGTCGGCACCCTGGCCGAGAACCTGCGCCTTGGGCGTGACGGCATCGAGGATGGGCGGCTCTGGCAGGCCCTGGAGGAGGTGCAGCTGGCCGATTTCGTGCGCCGCCTGCCCGATGGCCTGGCCACCCTGATGGAGGAGGGGGGCAAGAACCTCTCCGCCGGCCAGCGCCAGCTGCTCTCCTTTGCCCGCGCCCTGGTGGGGGATCCGCGCATCCTCATCCTGGACGAGGCGACCGCGAGCGTGGACTCCCAGACCGAGCTCGCCCTCTCCCAGGCGCTCTCGGTGGCGCGCCGTGGCCGCACCACCATCGCCATCGCCCACCGTCTCTCCACCATTGTGGATGCCGATGAAATCCTGCTGCTCTCCCGCGGGTGGGTGAGCGAGCGCGGCACCCACGGCGAGCTGATGGCGCTGGGGGGGCATTATGCCCAGCTGTTCGAGATGCAGAGCCAGGGGGCCTGGCTTGAAGAGAAACGGGCCTGAGGCCCACCTAAAAAAACAGCCGGCATCTGCCGGCTGTTTTTTTGACTGGCAGGGTTACACCGTGGCCTTGCTGCGGCTGACCTGTTTGGGCTCCAGGGGCGGGAAGTCATCGTTGAAGAAGGTATCCGCTTCTTCAATTTGTGCCTTGCGCTGCTTCTGGATGAAGTTGTCGAAGTCGCGCTTGATCTCGGGGTCCTTGAGGGCCTCGTAGTCGAACACGTTGGCGGCATAGAGGTAGTTGAAGTAGATGTCGACGAACTCGGCGCTGGCACAGGCGGAGGTGAACTTGCTGTTCTGGCGGTCGAAGTTGACGCGGTACTGCTTGATCTTCGGCACATAGACCAGCTCGTTGCCCACCTTGAACACTTCCACCGTGACCCCCACCGTGATGGTCTTGTAGAAGTCCTTGTTGTTCTCCACCCCGAAGCGGATGGCATCCCCCTGCTTTTGCAGGAACTTGTTGAAGCTGGCCAGCGCCGTGGTGCCCTGGCTCACCACCACGTCCATGATGAAGTTGATGAAGTCGGTGGCGATGCTGAGCCCCTTGATGTGGCGGCTGTAGCTCTGCTGATCGATCTTGCTCGGCCCCATCAGGGGGATCTTGGAGAGGGCCCTGGCCCAGAGATCCGCATCCGTCTTGTACTGCTCGCCATAGGCTTCGGCGTAACGGTTGATGTAGGCGGTGACCACGGAGGTGATGGCGATGAGGTAGGCCTTCTGCTCCGCCAGCTTGGCCATGACGGCGGGATCGTCCAGCAGCTCGTTGGCCACGATGAACTCCACCAGGCCGTCCTTGTCGGCATAGGGATCAGTGCCCACCGCCCGGACGGTGTCAGGCAGATTGACGTCGTTGAAGAAGGCCTCGGCCTCGGCGAACTGATCATGGTTGCTCAGGCGGTTGGCCGGTGCCTCGCGCACCAGCTGGCAGAGCACCAGCTCGGCCTCGTAGTCCGATTCGCGCCACAGGGGGGCCTGCAACTGGTTGCCGAAGGTCTTCTTGTAGGCGAGGTTGAAGTCAAACAGCACCGAACTGCAGCCGCAATCCATGGCGAAGTCGACGGTGTAGCTCAGCGGCCCGGTGGGCAGGGGCTTGCTCATCTTCCCCTTGGCGCTGAGGTTGGCATAGCACTTGAGGTACTCCCGGCCAAACAGCTCGTAGGCACGGTTGTTGTTGAAGTTGAGCTGGAAAGTACCGGCGCTCTCGCCCCCGTTGAACAACTGTTGCACGTGACTCATCTCTCTATCCTTATGGTGAGATTGGTAGACGGGTTGACCCGGTGCCGAGTGGCTACTTCCGGGCCAGCAACAGCCTAGCGAGGGAGAGGGGGTTTGGTTACTGCGAATAATCCCAGTGGCGGGGGCGGGATCCTGGGTTAGCCCCCTGACGGGGAGTATTTCTCGTTGTGTTTCATTCGGATATGGCTGTCATGGTCCCGTCATCCGGGGCGGGACCTTGAAAAAAATCGGAAAAAGGGGAAAGAGAGGGGCTACCCGGGGTCAGGAAAGGTCGGTTTTATCATTTGCCAGGCAAATAGAACCTGGCCATTGCATGAATTTTGCAAATACCCTTTGGGGGCCCGCTCACAGGGATGGCACGGGAGGCTTGTCTATCGGGAAGCAGGCTGGCAACATTTGCGTCACATTCACTCATCGGATCAGTTTGCAATGGACCTGCAACGCCTCAAAGCCAACCTCGCCCTGCGTCTGTTCGCCTGGCGCTACATTCCCGTCATTGGTTTTTGTGCCCCCGTCATCGAGCAGATGGACGCCAGGGCGCTGCGCATCCGCATTCCGCTGGGCTGGCGCACCCGCAACCACCTGGGCAGCATGTATTTCGGGGCGCTCGCCACCGGTGCCGACCTGGTGGGAGGGCTCCTGGTCATGGAGAAGGGGCGGGCGCGGCGCAAGAAGGTGCATTTTGCCTTCAAGGATGTGCAGGGGGAGTTTTTGAAGCGCCCGGAGGGGGACGTGCAGTTTGATTGCGCGGCGGGGGAGCTTATCGACGCCATGATCGACGAGTCCCTGGCGAGCGGCCAGCGCATCAACCGTCCCATCCAGGTGGTAGCCACCTGCCCATCGCGCAACGGCGACGAGGCCATGGCCCGCTTCGTGCTGACCCTCTCCATCAAGGCCAGCTGAAGGCCAGAGGGCGCTTGGCGCCCTTGTTCAAGCCGGGATCAGAGGATCTCGGGGCTGACGCCTTCTTTCACGACTACCTTCATGCCGTTGAAGTTGACCACCGGCTCGGCCACTGTGCTGGGTAGCGCTTGCGTGGCAGGGCGTCAGGATCAGGGGATCTCGGGACTGCTCCCTTCCTTCACCACGGCCTTCATGCTTCATGCCGTTGAAGTTGACCGCCCGCTCGGCCACTGTGCTGGGTAGCGCTTGCGTGGCAGGGCGTCAGGATCAGAGGATCTCGGGGCTGACGCCTTCCTTCACCACGACCTTCATGCCGTTGAAGTTGACCACCTGCTCGGCGACTATCTTGCAGCGTTTGCGGGTCTCGACCTGACCGTCCACTTCCACCAGGCCCTCGGCGACCAGCGCCTTGGCGGCACCGCCACAATCGGCCCAACCCTGATGCTTGATCAGGTCACACAAGGCAACGAAGGGGTGACCTTCGAGCAGAAACGTCTCCATGGGAAATCCTCTAGCTGGATGAATGGCTGAAACAGCGGGGGCTCATTCTAGGCAGTTAGGCGGGGCAGGGAAAGGGCCCGGGCCGAATTGCCCCGAAAAAGGGGCGAGCACAGGCAAAAAAACCAGCCCGACCGGGCTGGTTGTGTCTCTGGGGGCCACTGGCGCTCAAGGGAGTTTCACCACCGCTTCCCCCGTCACGGCGAGGGCGCCGCCCTGGGTGAAGATGCGGGTGGCCAGGGTGGCGATGGGCTTGTCGCTTCGAAGGGCAATCACCTCCACCTCCGCCGTCACCTCGTCCCCCACGAACACCGGGAGCGTGAAGGAGAGGCTCTGGCCCAGGTAGATGCTCCCTTTCCCGGGCAGTTGCTGCCCGAGCAGCCCGGAGAAGAGGCTCGCCAGCAGCATGCCGTGGACGATGGGGCGCTCGAACACCGTCGTGGCGGCGAAGTCCGGGTCCAGGTGCAGGGGATTGAAATCCTCCGAGAGGCCGGCGAAGGCCGCCACCTCGGCCGGGCCGAAGCGCTTGGTCAGGCGAGCCTTCTGGCCCACGGCAAGGGTTTGTGTACTCATGCGGGTTCCTCTTCTTGCATCCTGACGCCGGCAAACACCGGATTGAGCCGTACCTTGACGTAGCTGCCGGGGGCCACCTCCAACCCCTCGACAGGCTGCCGGGCGGGGACGGGCTCTGCCTCGTCACGGTCTTTGATAAAGCGCATCATCTCGGGCCACCAGGAGCCGCTCTGGTGGGTCGCCCCCGCCAGCCACTGCGCCGGGCTGTCCGCCTCGGCCTCGCTCTGCCAGAAGCCGTATTTGTTGGCATCCGGCGGATTGATGATGCCGGCGATGTGCCCGGATTCGGCCAGAATGAAGCGCCGCTCGCCCCCGAACAGCGCCATGCCCTGCCAGGTTCCCTGCCAGAGGGCGATGTGATCATCCACGGCGGACACCAGCAGCACCGGGGTCTTCACCTTGGCGAGATCGATGCGGGTGTGGCGGATCTTGAGCTCCCCCTTCACCAGCTGGTTTTCCAGGTAGAGTCGGCGCAGCAGGCTGTTGTGGGTCTTGCCCGCCACGTTGGTGCTGTCGCTGTTCCAGTGCAGCAGATCGAACGCCACCGGGCTCTGGCCCTTGAGGTAGCTGTCGATGTAGTAGTTCCAGTAGAGGCTATTCTCCCGCAGCAGACTGAAGGAGACCGCCAGCTGGCGCCCGTCCATGATGCCCCTGGCCTCGTTCTGCGCCTCCAGCGCCGCGATGATGGGCTCGTGGATGAATATGCCAAGCTCCCCGGGCTGGGAGAAGTCCAGCAGGGTGGTGAACAGGGTGGCGCTACGCACCCGCTGCTTCTGGCGCCGCGCTGCCAGCCAGCCCATGGCGAGTGACAATGTGGTGCCACCGATGCAGTAGCCGATGCCGTGCACCTCCCGCTCGCCGGTGGCCGCCTCCACGGCGTCCAGGGCGGCGATGACCCCGTCCACCACGTAGTCGTCGAGATCGACCTGCCCCTGTGCCACCCCCGGGTTGCGCCAGGAGATCATGAAGACCGTCTGCCCCTGGGCGACCAGCCAGGCCACCAGGGAGTTCTGGGGGCGCATGTCCATGATGTAGTACTTGTTGATGAAGGGGGGCACGACCAGCACCGGGGTCTTGCCCACCGTCGCCGTGGTCGGGCTGTACTGGATGAGCTCAAAGAGCTCGGTGCGCAGCACTACCCGGCCCGGGGTGGTCGCCAGATCCCGGCCGAGCTCGAAGGCGGACTCGTCGGTCAGGCGGATGTTGAGGTGATCGGCGCTGCGCTCCAGATCTTCGGCCAGGAGCGCGAGGCCGCGCACCAGATTCTGGCCGTCGGACTCCAGGGTGAGCTTGAGCAGCTCCGGGTTGGTGGCCAGGAAGTTGCTGGGAGCCATGGCGTTGACGTACTGGCGGGTGAAAAAGCGCAGTCGCTCCCGGCTCTTCTCGGGCACGCCCTCCAGGGCATCCACCGCCGCCAGCAGGTGTCTTGCGGTCAGCAGATAGGATTGCTTGAGGTAGTCATAGAGGGGTTGCTCGCTCCAGGCCTCGGCCTTGAAGCGGCGATCGCTGCGATCCGGGGTGATCACCGGCTCGCTCGGCTGGCCTGCACTCTTGAGCAGGGTGTGCTGCATCAGCTTGAGCTGATCCTGCCACCAGTTCATCTGGGACTGGATCAGCTGCCAGGGCTGCTGGCTGCCCTGCTCCAGCACCTGGCCCAGATCGTCCAGACTGGTCTGCAGCAGGGCCTGGGCCGTGCGCTCGGTCTGGGCTCTGGCCATGGCCAGCAGCTTGTCGTTGTAGTGGGCCAGGGCCTCGAACAGCGGGCCGTAAGATGATTGGCTCATGTGTTCTCCTTCACCCACGCCCGGGGCGGGCACTTGCCCGTTCTGTCGAGTCGTGGGGAGATGTGGCTGCCCGCAAGACGGGCAGCCAGGGGTTATCAGGCCTTGCCCGTGCTCTTCTTGATGCCATCTGCGGTCAGGGCATCCAGCTCTTCCTTGAACTGCTGGCCGAGGGCGCTGAGCTTCTGGATGTCATCCAGCATCTGGCGGGAGAGCTGGCTGGCGCTCTCCAGCTGCACGGTGCCGAGGGCCGCCAGGCTCTGGGCATCCTGCACCTTGCCGACGGCCTGCAACTGGTTGAGCCCCAGTTCGGCGTAGGCATTGGCGGACGCCAGTTGCAACCGGGTCAGCTGTTCGATGTTGCTGGCCAGCAGCTGGTTGTAGCGGGTGAGGGGGGCGGCAAAGCCTTGCATCTGCTCGGTAAAGCTCTTGATCACGTCCATATTCATCATGGGTCTCCGGTTCGGCAGAACACTGTTTTTGCGGGTCAATCGACCCTTCTTGCGGGTACAGCACGTCATCCCTGTGTTACGTGTTGTTTGCTCTGTTCAAACACACGTTTGAGCATTCTGCAACCAATCCACCTTTGGTGTAAATGACATAAATGTTAGTTTCTGTTTGAATTTTCCAATCCGCCGAGAGAGCCATCCCCGGATTCAGACGAGAGGTGACGCAGGGAAAGGGCCGGGACCTCGTCCCTCGGGGCCTGCGCTGGTACCCTTGAGCCACACCCTCTTCACAAGGAATCTCCGATGAAACCGTTCGCCCTGCTGCTCGGCTGTGGTGCCCTGACCCTCGCCGGTGTCGCTCAGGCCAGCACGCCGGTCCAGATCTCCCTGCCCGGTGTCAACCTGCCCTCGTCCAATCAGGTGGAAGGGGCACGGGCTTCCTTCCTCTACGGCCGCACCGGCCAGGTGAAGGGGATCGATCTGCCGGTGTTCGCCCTCTCCGATGTGGATCAGTTCACCGGTCTGCAGCTTGGTGTGTTCTTTGGCGCGAGCCGGGTGCGCCACCAGTTTGGCGGGGTCGCCATCAACGCCGTTAACTGGCACGAAGGGCAGGATACCGGCCTCAATCTGGGCTTCGTCAACCTGACCAACAATGTGAAGGGGCTCAACTGGGGGGCGGTCAACATCGCCCAGGGCAATGCCCTGGCCAACGTCGGCTTCGTCAACTATGCCGAACGCACCACTTTCCAGCTGGGATTCGTCAATGCCACCAAGCACCTGGACGGCTTGCAGATTGGCCTGGCCAACTACGCCGAGAACGGTATCTTCCCCATTCTGCCCCTGATCAACTTCAAGAAATCCTTCTAGGGACCAACTTGCCCTTGCTTTAGGAGGGGCAGCCATTACCCTGTGCTCCATCAAGGCTGCACAGAGGTAACAGGGGCATGACAACGGAACACATGGACGCCATCGGCATCGGCTGGGATGTGAGGGGCTGGCAGGGCAATGCCCAGGCGGTGGCGGTGGTGGGTTGGCAGGCCCGGGAGTCGCGTCTGCACTGGCTCGGGATCTCCCCCCTGTTTCGCCTGAGCTCCCGGGTCGCGCCGGATCTGGATGCCCTGCTGCGCCCGGCCCTGCAAGACGAGGTGGCGCTGATGCAGGTGCTGGCCTGCCCGCGCCTTGCTCTCGGCATCGATGCGCCCCTGGCCTTTCCCCGCGCCCTCGCCGATCTGCTGGCGGGGCGGAGGAGCGGCTTTCCCGTGCCCCAGCGGGAGATTGACAACCCTTACGCCTACCGGGATTGCGAGCGCTGGCTCCATCAGCACTATGGCAAGAAGCCCCTCTCCGCCACCTTCGACAGGCTCGGCAACAACGCCACCCTGGCTCTCTCCATGCTGCCGCGTCTCGGGGATCTGCAACTGGTGCCAAAACAGGCGAGGGCTGCCGGGCGCGCGGTGCTGGAGGTCTATCCCGCCCTGGCCAAAATGGGGGGCAAAGCCTCTGCTGTGCGGCCCGAGCTGCAACCCCACCTGCCGGCGTCCCTCATCCCTGGAACGGATCCCTATGATGCCGCGCTCTGCGCCCTGATGGCCCTGCAATATGCGGCCGAAGGGGCCGTCACCTCGCTGCCTGCTCTGGTGGACCTGCCGGAGGAGATGGCACCGGACGAAGGCTGGGTCTACCACTTCGCCCGGGATTGAGACGCCCAAGGGCACAGCGCTCCCTCTGATGACTGCTGGCGACTTGCTGTCGCCACTTCGTATGGCTTGCCGTTGCCACGGTGTCAGGCAAGGGCAGGCCGCGTTCGTCCTTGTGATCTTCCGACGTCCCCTTGACCCTTGCCCTTGTTGCCTTATTTTGCGACTGCCGACTGCCGACTGGTGCTTTTCCATCGGACCTCATCCTTGATCCCGACTGTTTATGGTTGGTTGAAAAATCACCTTGTATGCCATCAGACAAGAGGCGTCCAGGTACATTTATCACCCCGCAGCAGCGGGGGAGATGGCTCCAGGGTTGTGCAGGAACAGGGTAGCGGCGGTCAAATATGCGGCAGGTTAGGCCTGCAGAAGCATAAATAGGGAGTCATGGCGTTAATTGCTGGAAGAGCCGTCTCTTCATCCGATATATTGCCTCTTTTCCTCAGGCTTCTTGTGCGGTGGTTTCGATGAAACGCATTCTCTCTATCCAGTCCCACGTGGTGTTTGGCTGTGCCGGCAACAGCGCCGCCGTGTTCCCCATGCGCCGTCTCGGCATGGAGGTGTGGCCCATCAATACGGTACAGTTCTCCAACCACACCCAGTACGAGGCGGGTTGGCAGGGAATGGCGATGCCGGCGGGCCACATTGCCGCCTTGTGCCAGGGGCTTTGCAATATCGAGGTGCTGGCGCGCTGCGATGCGGTGCTGAGCGGCTATCTGGGCTCGGCGGAGCAGGGGGACGAGATCCTGGCGGTAGTGGCGGCGGTGAAGCGAGCCAATCCGGCGGCCCTCTATTTCTGCGATCCCGTGATGGGGCATCCGGAGAAGGGGTGCATCGTCGCCCCTGGCGTCACCCGCTTTCTCACCGAGCAGGCCCTGCCGGTGGCGGACATCATGGCCCCCAATCTGCTGGAGCTGGAGACCCTGTGCGATGTCCATCTGACAACCCTGGCCCAGACCCGGGTCGCCGCACGCCAGTTGCTGGAGAAGGGGGTGAAGATGGTGCTGGTCAAGCACCTGGGTCGCGCCGCCAGCGTCCCCGGCCGCTTCGAGATGCTGCTTGCCACCCCCGAGGGAGACTATCTGATCGCCCGTCCCCTTTACGATTTCGCGCGCCAACCGGTGGGCGTGGGGGATCTCATCAGCGCCCTGATGCTGGCCAACCTGCAGGCGGGATATGATGGGGTGAGCGCCTTCGAGCGCACCAACGCCGCGGTGGATGCGGTGCTGCGACAGACCTGGGAGGCGAATGCCTACGAGCTGCAGCTCATCACGGCCCAGAGCGCCTTTGCCGATCCGCAGATTGCCCACAGGGCCGAGCGACTGGCCTGACGCCATTGATCAGCCCGTGACGGGACGAGCTGATCAAGGTTCAGCTTGCGGTACTGATCGGTGTTGCATCCTGAAAATGTTCGACCCTGGGGAAGGGGTCGTAGAAGTGGTGCAGCAGGGCCTTCCACTCCTGGTACCGGGGGGAGCCCCTGAACCCCCGGGTGTGATCTTCCAGCCGCGCCCACTGTACCAGCAGCAGGTAGTGATGGGGATCGTCCAGGGCACGCTGCAACTGGTGGCCCAGATAGCCGGGCATGGCACTGATGATGTGCTGGGCCCGGGCGAAGGCCTGCTCGAAGTCAGTGGCCTTGCCGGGAATGATCTGCAGATGGGCGACTTCCAATATCATGATGGCTCCTTGCCGATGAGTCTGATTGAACCAAAAACCTATGTACGCCGAGCCTTGGAGGGGGCAAGACCGGCACGCTGTCCGGTCTTGCCAGGCCGTCTGCCTCAGAGCTGCTTGTAGAAGAACTGGGTGGCGGCGAGGGTGCCGTCCCCATTGCGGGCGAAGTCCGGGATCTGGCCGGCCTCCTGATAGCCGAGCTGGCGATAGAGGCTGGAGGCCACGTCGCCGACCCGAGTATCCAGCACCAGCAAGGTACGCCTGGCGTCCCGGGCCCCTTGCTCCATGGCGTTCATCAGGGCGCGGCCCACCCCCTTGCCACGGGCCTGGCTGTGGACCATCAGCTTTTCCACTTCGGCCCTGTGGCCCCCGTTGGCCTTGGTGCACAGGGAGAGCTGCAGGGCGCCCACCAGATGGTGCTGATCAAACGCCACCCAGAGCTTGCGCACTCCATCCGCCAGCTCCCCCTCGATGCCTTGCCAGTACGCCAGCCCCTGCTCTTCCTGCAGGGGAGGCAGAAAGCCCACCGAGGCACCGCTGGCCACGCAATCTTGCAGCAGGGCGATCAGCGCCGGTTTGATGCCTCTGGTGCTCTCGACCTCAAGGATCTCCATTGAATGTCCTCATCTTCTCTCTTGGCCCACGTGGGGGATTAACGTCTCTGGCGCGGACTTTCCTGCCGGTGCCATCGTCATCCGGTCAGGTGCGCCGTCTCTTAATGGATCAGTCCCTGCGCTGCCAGCCACTGGAACAGCAGGCGGGAGACGGGGGAGACTTCGGCCAGGTGGCGGCTGTCCAGCCAGCGCAGCTCGGCGATCTCCGCCGAGGCGACGGGCGTGCCGTCGGCGTCCCCCGTGTAGCAACGCAGATTGACATTCACCCCTTGTGGCTTGCCGTCCGCCTGGGCGCTGAACTCGCAGGCGAACGCCAGGGTGTCGGGTTTCAGGATGACCGCGAGCTCTTCCTCGATTTCACGAACGAGGGCCGCCTCGTCGTTCTCGCCCGGCTCGCGCTTGCCCCCCGGAATGTAGTAGATGTCCTTGCCGTGGGAGCGGGCGCACAGCAGTTGTCCCTCCTTGAAGGTCAGCCAGGCGAGTTTGTCGATCATGGGCAGATTCCTCTTGTTGCCGCTTGTCAAAGGGGGGCTCGCTGCTCGCACAGGGTGCGATAGGAGCGGGTTTCCCGCATCTCGGGCGCCAGTCCCAGCCGGCTAGCCAGCGCCAGCAACTGCGCGCGGTAGGCGGGCAGGGCGGTCTCGTCGTCAGTCATGATGGCGAGCTCGGCAAAATCACCGACGCCTGCCAGGTGATCCACCGTGACGTGGAAGGCCCCCAGAAAATAGATGCTGCGCCGCTTGTCGATGGTCAGCACCGGCTGGTAGCCCAGGGTGCGCACCATGCTGGCCGCCTTGTCCGCATCGGTGATGTTGACCGCCTCGCAGCGATCGGGTCCGGGTCCTTTGACTATCCAGAGCCGGATGCCGCTGGGGGCCATGGTGCGGATGATCAGGCTCTTCTCTGCCCGGGCCAGGGCGCCATCTGCCGTGTCGAAGTAGCAGTCCTGCTCATGATTGTCCGCCACCATCACCTCGGGGCCGAGGGCCGTGAGGGTATGTACAAAGGCGGCGCTGTCCGTCAGGCGGTATTTGAACTCCACCTCGAAGCGCCCCTGAAAGTGGGTGGTCATGGCCTTGCGACGGCTCCCGAACGGCAAATGAATAGGGCAGCCTAGCAAAAGTGCCGGGCTCTCCCAAGCATCGGGATCACAGCTTCGCATCGACTGCCGACTTTATGACCAGATGGTGAGGGAAAATCCGCCCTGGTGCACAGCTTGTGGCCCGGTGGCTGGGCGCCGTACGGGGGCTGTGCTCTAATAAGCTCCCTCTTTGGCGGTATTTCCGCCCTGAACAACGACAACGAGGCGGCGGCCCCGGCCGCGCCAGTGGAGCCACAGATGCAGATCACCTCACAGACCCCCTTTATCGGACTGGGCGTGGCGGGCAACTTCGCCGGTCACCTGGAGCAGGCAGGGGAGGCGGCGGACTTCGTCGCCGTCAAGGTTGACGACAAGGTCGCCCCCAAGGCGCTGTTCCCCTTCTATGTGCCGAACCATCCCGGCCAGCTCGGGGTCTTTCCCCTGAGCGGCGAGGCCATCTTCCTGCCGGAGGCGGCGGTGAGCGGGGACGAGAAGGTGCAGATTGAACCCGAGGTGGCACTGTGGTGCGAGCTGGAGTACGCGGGGGAGCAGGTGGTGGCCATCCATCCCAAGGCGTTTGGCGCCTACAACGACTGCTCCATCCGTCGCCCCAATGCCAAAAAGATCAGCGAGAAGAAGAACTGGGGTGAAGAGAGCAAGGGGCTGGCCGCGAACCTGCTGCCCCTGACCCACTTTGCCGCAGGATGCGAGCTCGATGACTACCGCATCGCCTGCTATCTGGAGCGGGACGGGGAGCTGCACCCCTACGGGATCGACAGCGCGGCGGTGGATTACAGTTACTTCCACGATCAGTTGCTGGCGTGGGCCATCGACAAGTTCAACCATCAGCAGGACGAAGGCCCGGCCGAGCATATCCAGGGGCTGCTGGCCCAGGCGGGGCGCCCGGCCCATGCGCTCATCAGCATTGGCGCCACCCGCTACACCCCCTTTGGCGAGACCCACTTCCTCGCTCCCGGTGACACCGCCTGCGTGGTGGTCTACCCCGCCAGTCGCTACAGCGAGCGCGACATTCGCGAAGCCATCGCGACCCGCCGCGTTGGCGCCGATGTCTCTGTCCTGCTCCAGGCGGTCAAGACCCGTTGATCGCGATGCCTTCCCAACCTGGGGAGGCATCTTCTTTCTCTACTATGCCTGCGCACACTCCATGCTGGCGTCATGCATGATCAGCCGAAAGAGGAGTGGCAGATCAGGTGGGTTGCCATGGTGGTGATCAGAGAGTGCAGGGAGCAGGATCTGGCGGCTTGCTCAGCCTTTACGCCGAGCTCAGACCACGGGATCCCGTGATGCCGCTTTCCATGGCGAGGGAGACGCTCGCGAGCCTGCTGGCCAGGCCCGAGGTGCGGATCATCGTGGCGAAGGTGGGCGGTGAGCTCGCCGCCACCTGCCAGCTCGGGGTGATCCCGACCCTGAGCAACGGCGGCAGGCCCTTTGGCATTATAGAGCACGTGGTAACGGCCTCTGCGTTCCGACGCCAGGGGCTGAGCCAGAAGGTGCTTGAACTGGCGCTCTCCCTGGCCTGGGGGCTGGATGGCTACAAGGTGATGCTGCTCTCGGGGGAAGGGCGCGATGAAGCCCATCGCCTCTATGAGAAGCTGGGCTTCAAGGCGGGCATCGAGAAGGGGTTTGTCATCAAGCAGGCAGAGGCCCAGGGCTGCACCTTGACGAGGTTCGGCCCCAAGGCTTAGCATCGGCGCTTTTGCCATAAATTGAGCCAACAATTCATGAAGATAGAACAAGCACAAACCGGGGATTACCCGGCCCTGATCGCTCTCTGGGAGGCCTCGGTACGCGCTACCCATCACTTCCTGCAAGAGGAGGATATCGCGACCCTCAAGCCCCTTATCCTCGAACACTATTTCGATGCCGTGCGCCTCTATTGCGCCAGGCAGGATGGCGTGATCGTCGGTTTTATCGGGGTGGCTGAGGGCAACATCGAGATGCTGTTCATCGCCCCCGAGGCGAGAGGGAGCGGGGTCGGCCGCCAGCTGGTGGCGCACGCCATCCATTGCCTGGGGGCGACCCGGGTGGACGTCAACGAGCAGAATGCCCAGGCTGTCGGCTTCTATCAGCACCTGGGCTTCGAGGTGACGGGGCGCTCCCCCCTGGATGGCCAGGGCAAGCCCTATCCCCTGCTGCACATGGCCTTGGCCGCCGGTTAAGGGCGCCAGAGCATAAAAAAACCGCCCGGGACGTGGGCGGTTTTTTGTGTCAGGTCGGCAGCTATCTGCCTCACTCCTCGCTGGAGTTGTCCTGATAGTCGCCCCGCTGGGCCTTGGGCAGACGGCGCATAGGGGCGAAACCGATGTCCTCGCCTACCACTTCCCGCTTGCGGGACTTGTTTTGCGCAGGCTGGGCAGGCTTCTTGGCGCCATCCCCTTTGCCTTTCCCGGCGGCGGGCTTGCCCTTGGCGTTGGCATGGCCACGGGCGCGGGGCGGGTTTTGCACCGGCTTGCTGCCCGGCAGGGTCTGGCGGCTCGGCTTGCCGCTCGGCTCGTATCCTTCCAGGATTTCCACGGTCAGGGATTGGCCGATCAGCGCCTCGATCTCCTTGAGCTGACCCAGCTCGTCCTGGCTCACCAGAGAGATGGCCTCGCCGCCACGGCCGGCGCGGCCGGTGCGGCCAATGCGGTGGATGTAATCCTCCGCCATCTGGGGCAGCTCGAAGTTGATCACGTGGGGCAGCTGATCGATGTCCAGGCCGCGAGCGGCGATGTCGGTGGCAACCAGCACCCGCACCTTGCCTTCACGAAAATCCGCCAGCGCCCGGTTGCGGGCCCCCTGGCTCTTGTCACCGTGGATGGCGACCGTATCCAGGCCATCTTTCTGCATTTGCTGGGCGAGCCTGTCGGCAATCTGCTTGGTGCGCACGAACACTAGCACCCGCTGCCAGTTGCCACGGCCAATCATGTGGGAGAGCATCTCCCGGCGGCGCTCCCGATCGACCTGGATGATGCGCTGGCTTACCTGCTCTGCGGCGGTGTTGCTGGGATCCACCTCGATGAGGGTGGGATCCTTGAGCAGATCGTCCGCCAGCGCCTTGATGTCATTGGAGAAGGTGGCAGAGAACAGCAGGGTCTGACGCTCCTCCGGCAGGGCCTTCATGATGCGGCGAATGTCGGTGATGAACCCCATGTCGAGCATTCTGTCCGCTTCATCCAGCACCAGCACCTCGAGGGCGCTCAGGGTCAGGGCGCCCTGGGTCAGCAGATCCAGCAGGCGGCCCGGGGTGGCCACCAGGATGTCGACCCCGAGCTTGATGGCGTCCAGGTTCGGCTTGATGCTGACGCCGCCATAGGCGATCAGGGTACGAAATGGCAGGTGGTGGGCATATTTGATGATGCTCTCGCCCACCTGGGCGGCCAGCTCCCGGGTCGGGGTCAGCACCAGGGCTCTCACCTGGCGACGACCGCCACGGCCGTGGTTGGCCAGCAGTCGATGAAGCATGGGCAGGGTGAAACCGGCCGTCTTGCCCGTGCCTGTCTGGGCGCCGCCCAGCACGTCCTGCCCGGCCAGGATGGCGGGAATGGCTTGCTGCTGGATGGGGGTGGGTTGTTCGTAACCCAGCTCCTTGACGGCCCGCAGGATGTGCGGTGACAGACCCAGTTCATTGAATGACATGTTCGAGGGACACTCCGAGCCTTGGGCTCAACGGGTGACGGCAGCCTTGGTCCGTCACGACATGGAAAATAGGGTGGGTCGCCATCGAGGCTGGGCCTGAGCCCGGCAAAGCGACCGCACAAGAGAACAGTGGGCGCGTAATATAGCAGATGCGAGGCGTACGCGCAGCAGCCGTGTCGCGAGCGGCGCACGCCCGTCAGAGCAGTCCCTCGATGGCCTGCACCAGATCCTCCGGTCTGGTCTGGGGGGCGAAGCGGTCCACCACCCGGCCTTCACGGTCAATCAGGAACTTGGTGAAGTTCCACTTGATGGCCTCGCTGCCAAGGAGTCCGGGCTTTTGTTCCTTGAGCCAGCGATAGAGGGGGTGGGCCCCGGCGCCGTTGACCTCGCACTTGGCCATCAGGGGGAAGCTGACCGGGTAGTCGAGAGAGCAGAAGCGGGCGATCTCCTCGGCATCGCCCGGCTCCTGATGGCCAAACTGATCGCAGGGAAAGCCCAGGATCTCGAAG
This sequence comes from Aeromonas sp. s4, assembly GCF_040907855.1. Classification (NCBI taxonomy): domain Bacteria; kingdom Pseudomonadati; phylum Pseudomonadota; class Gammaproteobacteria; order Aeromonadales; family Aeromonadaceae; genus Aeromonas; species Aeromonas sp. s4. Next base: position 52,326 of record NZ_JBFOCP010000046.1, read on the forward strand.
CCTTGGGGGCCGAACTGGCGATAGAGGGCCTCAAGCCCGGTGTATTGGGGGGTAAAACCGCAGCGGCTTGCCACGTTGACCACCAGCACGACACGGCCCTGCAGATCGGCGGTGGACCAGGCCGTGCCATCGAGTCGTTGCAGGGGGATGAGGGGCAGGGGCATGGTTTCTCCTGATGCAAGAGGGGCGACAAGGCGCCCGGGGGACAATCCTTGCACGTTAACGGGCCGAGGGCCGGGGAGCAAGGGGGAGGGCGTCTGTGCCCCCCCAGACTCCTATTGATGGCGGGACTTCTCAAGAGAAGCAATCCGGTTTGTGCCGATGGTCCGAAGTCGCTACAAAGCGCACTCTCTCCCCTCGCTGCGAGCCTATCTTGGACTATCAAGCCGTCATGGATGCCATCTACACCCGGGGTTGGGTGATAGTGGATGATTTTTTAACCGCCGCCGAGGTGGATGCCCTCAAGGCCTGCCTGCCGGACGAGTGGCGACCGGCGGGGATCGGGCGCGAGACCCTGCATCAGGACAACCGTGATATCCGTCGGGATCAGATCCACTGGCTCGACGCCTCCCTCGGCGCGCCGGTGGCCGACTATCTGGCCCGGATGGAGTCCCTGCGTCTGGCCGCCAATCGCAGCCTGATGCTGGGGCTGTTCGACTACGAGGCGCACTTTGCCCGCTACCGTCAGGGAGACTTCTACGCCACCCATCGCGACGCCTTCGCCGGACGATCCAACCGCCGGCTCACCTCGGTGTTCTACCTGAACAACGACTGGCAGCCAGAGGCGGGGGGAATATTGCGGGTCTATGACGACAGCGAGCAGTTTCTGATGGATGTCTCCCCCCGGGGCGGGCGGTTGGTACTCTTCCTGTCTGAAGAGTTTCCCCACGAGGTGCTGCCCGCAAGCCGGGAGCGCTACAGCATTGCCGGCTGGTTTCGGGTCAACGGCAATGGCGCCGGGCGGGTCGATCCCCCCCGCTGAGCGCTTTTCATCCTGTTTCTGACACAGGAAGAGACTTTTATCTGCCCGGGCAGGGGGAGGTGCGCCCCATCGGCTGACAAGGCTTCCCCTCCCTTGCTACACTGCCCGCACTTATGTTCGTTTCTGGCTTCGTCCGGTTTTCATGCGGTTGGGTTTGCCATGGTGATGACGAAGCCGCTTCTCCCAAGGGATCACATCTAATGAAGAACATGCATGTCTTGCTGCTGTGCGGCGGTGGCGGCTCCGAGCACGAAGTCTCGCTGCGCAGCGCCAATTTCCTCGAAAAACAGCTCGGGCTCCTGCCCGGTATCGAAGTGACCCGGGTCGAGATGTTTGCCGACCGCTGGCTCAGCGCCGACGGTCGCGAGTGCAAGCTGGGGCTGGACAAGCTGCTCTCGTTCGACAGCGTGGCCCGTCCGGTGGACTACGTGGTGCCCTGCATCCACGGCTATCCCGGTGAGACCGGCGATCTGCAATCCTTCCTCGAGCTGGCCGGCCTGCCTTATCTGGGTTGTGACGCCGAGGCGAGCAAGGTGTGCTTCAACAAGATCACCACCAAGCTGTGGCTCACCGCCATCGGCATCCCCAATACCCCCTACCTGTTCCTGACCGAGCAGGGCGAGGCGAGCCTGACCGAGGCAAAAGCGGCGCTGGCCAAGTGGGGCAAGGTCTTCATCAAGGCGGCCTCCCAGGGCTCTTCCGTGGGTTGCTACTCCGCCAGCAACGAGGCAGACCTGGTGAAGGGCATTGCCGATGCCTTCGGTTACTCCGAGCAGGTATTGATCGAAAAAGCGGTCAAGCCCCGCGAGCTGGAAGTGGCGGTCTACCAGTATGGTGACGAGCTGGTGGCCACCTATCCGGGGGAGATCTGCGTACCCCAGGACAAGTTCTACACCTATGAAGAGAAGTACAGCAGCGCCAGTCACACCGAGACCGCGCTCAAGGCCGAGGGGCTGACTCAGGCCCAGGCCGATGCCATCCACGAGTACGCGCTCAAGGCGTTCCGTCAGCTCAAGCTGACCCATCTGTCGCGCATCGACTTCTTCCTGACCGAAGAAGGGGAGATTTTGCTCAACGAGATCAACACCTTCCCGGGCATGACCTCCATCTCCATGTTCCCGAAACTGCTGGAGCACCACGGCCACAGCTTCGCGCACTATCTGGAGCAGATCCTGCGAAAGGCGGTCTGACATCGCCAGACCCGGTTGCAACGGATGGTGAGTAGGGGCCTCAGGGCCCTTTTTTCATGGGGGCGAGGCGGGCAGAACGCGGGGAGGGAAGGGGGCAGGGCGCCGCCTGGCAAGCCTTGCCGCCAGGAGGGCGCGCCGTTACAATCAGCCCCCTTTTGTCCCGCCACAGGCACCGTCAGAGCCGCGTTCCATGAAGCCCATCCCCGATCACGCCGTCAACCGCCTGCGCATCTGGCGCAAGAGCGTCTCGACCCGACCCTTTCTTGCCCGTGGCGGCAGCGTGCCACGCTGCGATGCCTGCCAGCTGCGCCACGACTGGTGTGCCTGCGACTGGCGCCCGGCGCTCAAGGCCGAGGCCGGGTTCTGCCTCATGATGTATGACAGCGAGCCCATGAAGCCCTCCAACACCGGGCGCCTCATCGCCGACGTGCTGCCGGACTCCACCTGGGCCTTTCTCTGGTCGCGTACCGAACCCCATCCCGAGCTGCTGGCCCTGCTGGCGGATCCTGCCTGGCAGCCCTACGTGGTCTTTCCCGCCTGCGAAAAAGCGCCCGACCGCCTGACCGGCGAGGTGGTACTGGCCCCGGGCAAGAAGCCGCTGTTCATCCTGCTGGACGGCACCTGGCCCGAGGCGCGCAAGATGTTCAACAAGAGTCCCTATCTGGACGGCTTCCCGGTGCTCGCCATCAAGCCGGATGCGCTCTCTACCTACGGCATGCGGGTTGCCCACAGCGACGAGCACCTGTGCACCGCCGAGGTGGCCGCCTGCGTGTTGGAAGTGGCCGGGGAGCTGCGGGCGGGACAGGCGCTGCAGCTCTGGTTCAATCTCTTTAGCAGCCGCTACATGGCTGGCCGGGTAAGCCGTGCACCCGGCGAGGATGAAGCGCCCCTGCTGGAGGGGCTGGAGGCCATCAAGGGCCAGAGCCGCGCTCTGGATTAATCCTCATCAGCAGCCGCTACATGGCTGGCCGGGTGAGCCGTGCGCCCGGTGCGGATGAAGCGCCCCTGCTGGAGGGGCTGGAGGCCATCAAAGCCCAGAGCCGCGCTCTGGATTAATCCTCATCAGCAGCCGTTACATGGCTGGCCGGGTGAGCCGTGCGCCCGGTGCGGATGAAGCGCCCCTGTTGCAGGGGGTGGATGCCATCAAGGGCCAGAGACGCGCTCTGGATTAATCCTCATCAGCAGCCGCTACATGGCTGGCCGGGTAAGCCGTGCGCCCGGTGAGGATGAAGCAGCCCCTGCTGGAGGGGCTGGAGGCCATCAAGGGCCAGAGCCGCGCTCTGGATTAATCCTCATCAGCAGCCGCTAGATGGCTGGCCGGGTAAGCCGTGCGCCCGGTGAGGATGAAGCGCCCCTGTTGCAGGAGGTGGCGGTTATCAAAGCACAGGCCTTCTCGCACGCTGATTGATGAAAATAAGGAATCAGTTGACTGCCATTGTTTCGTTGGCTTCATGAGCCCGCCCTCGCTAGGATAGCGACCTGTTGACTCCTTCAGGCTCCTGGCCATGCCGGGCGCCGCCAATCACACGAGGTCTATGGATGGAACTGGAACTGCTCACCCTGGTCGCCCTGTTCGGGGTGGCCCTCATCGCCGGCTTTATCGACGCCATCGCCGGGGGCGGGGGGCTCTTGACGGTGCCGGCCCTGCTGGCCACCGGCATGCCGCCAGCCCTGGTGCTTGGCACCAACAAGTTGCAGAGCAGTTTCGGTTCTTTCTCCGCCACCTGGTTTTATGCCCGCAAGGGGCTCCTTGAGTGGGCAATCATCTGGCCGGCGGTCATCTGCACCTTCATCGGGGCGGCCATCGGCACCCTGGCGGTGCAGACCATCGATGCCGCCATCTTGGAGCGGCTGCTCCCCTTCCTGCTGATGGCGTTTGCCTGCTACTTCTACTTCTCCCCCAGGGTGAGCGATGCGGAGAGCCAGCGCCGCCTCACCCCCATGGCGTTCGCCCTGCTGGTGGGCGGGGGCGTGGGCTTTTATGACGGCTTCTTCGGGCCGGGCACGGGGTCGTTTTTTGCCATCGGTTTCGTGGCCCTGGCGGGCTTTGGCATGGCGCGGGCCACCGCCCACACCAAGCTGCTCAACTTCACCTCCAACATCGCTTCCCTGCTCTTCTTCACCCTGGGGGGCAAGGTGGTGTGGAGCGTGGGGCTGTGCATGGCGCTGGGGCAGTTCATCGGGGCGCGCATGGGCTCCAAGCTGGTGCTCAAAAAAGGGGTGAAGCTCATCAAGCCGCTGCTGGTGACCGTCTCCCTGGTGATGTCCGCCAAGCTGGTGTGGAGCCAGTACCCCGAGCTCTTTGCCTGGCTGGGCTGAGTCGGTACCCCCCCATGACGAGGGCCCGATCGCAGATCGGGCCCTCTTGCGTTTCAGCCCTGTGCCGTCAGTTGCCGGAAATGGGCTTGCAGCGCCTGCACCAGGCGGGCGATGCGATCGCGCTTGAGGCTGTTTGGCCGATAGACCAGGTGGAGCGGGCGGCCCAGCCCCGGCAGGGGGCGTGCCTGTGTCCCCTGCTCACCCACCAGCGCCAGCAGGCCGGCGGGCAGGAGCACGGGGCCAATGCCTGCCTTGGCCAGCTCGATCAGCGCCAGGTAGGAATCGAGCTCCATGGCGGGGATAAGCCCGAGGGCGGCCAGGGGCTCGCGCAGATAGCGGTTGGAGGGGTTCTCCAGATCCATGGTCAGGATCTTGCGCACCTTGCCCTGCATCCCCTGACTCACGTCGCCTTCAGTCAGTTGCTTGCTGGTCACAGTTTCTTGCAAGGCGCCCTGGTGATCCGGCTGCGCCGCCTCATCCAGAGCGTCCCCCACCAGATAGAAGGGCTCCTCCAGCAGCCGTTCGGCACACAGCCCATGGCCCGGCGGCAGGCGACCGGCGCAGATCCCGAGCAGGGCATCCCCGCCGCGCACCCGGGCCAGAATGACCGGGGTGTGGTGGGTCGAGAGGGCAATGTGGGGATCCCGTTCAAGGTAGGTGTGCATGAAGCGGGCGAGGTAGCCCGCCAGCAGGGTTTCGGAGCAGGCGATGGACAGAGGGGTCTGATCCGTGAGGATCTGGCTGTCCGCCAGCACGCCCTTCATTTCGGCGAGGCTCGGGGCTACCCGGGCGAGCAGTTCACGGGCCTGGGGAGTGAGGCGGATATGACGGCCATCCGGCTCGATGAGCTTCTTGCCAAGGCGCTGCTCCAGCTGGGCGATGCGCTTGCTGACCGCCGACTGACTGATATAGAGGCGGCTTGCAACCTTGGCCATGGTGCCCTCGCTTGCCAGCAGGCAGAGTGTCTCCAGCCCTTCCAGTAACATGCGTCCTCCCTCCTCGTGTGTTGGACGCGGTTACCTTAGGGGCTGGTGGCATCAGGGGCAAGTACCGTTTGCGGCCCTTGATAGCGGCCAGCGCCATGCCTTGACGGGGGGCGCGAAGATCACCAGGTTGCCGATGAGGCTCACTACCACGCCGACGATGGAGACCGTCTGCCAGACAAAGCCTTCATAGAAGGTGGAGAGGGTGAGGGCCACCAGGGGGAAGAGCACGGTGGCGTAGGCCGCCTTGCTGGCACCGATGCGCCCCACCAGGGTGAGGTAGGCGGTGAAGGCGATGACGGAGCCGAAGATGGCCAGATAGACCATGGCGGCGAGGTAGCGCGGGTCGGTGGGCAGGGTGAGTGACTGACCGAGTACCGTGACCCAGCCCAGCAGCAGCGCCACGCCGTAGACCATGCCCCAGGGTACCATCTGCAATACGTGATAGCCCTGGCGCTGTCCCCGGGCGGAGACCAGGTTGCCCAGGGAGAAGCAGAGAGTGCCGGCGCAGGCAAAGAGCAAGCCCTTCCAGCCGTTTGCACCCAGTTGCGCATCCGCCAGCACCGGCCAGAAGAGCAGCAGGGTGCCAAGCAGCCCCAGCAACGATCCTTGCAGCCAGCGCAGGCCCGGTCGTTTACCCTCGAACAGCCAGAGATTGAGGCCGTTGAAGATGCTGGCGCTGGCGAAAATCACCGCCGACAGGCCGCTCGGGATATAGAGGGTGGCGTGGTAGAAACAGAGGAAGTTGGTGGAAAAGAGCAACGCACCGAGCAGGGCAGCATAACGCTGGCCCGCCCAGGGCAGTCGCGGAAACTTGCCGCTCACCGTGAGCAGGGCGAACAGGGCCAGGGCCGCCAGGGCGAAACGATAGAGCACCGAGACCTCGATGGGGATGGGGCCGAGCTGCCAGGCGATGGCAATCCAGGTGCTGCCCCAGATGAGGACGGTGGAAACATAGAGCATCAGATTCATGGTGTGATCCCATCAAGAGAAGATGATGTGATCAGCATGAACCGTGAGGCGGGGTGCCGGCTTGCACCATCTTGCGGTTTTTTCAACGGAGGCGCAGCCTTTGACCATGAGGCGCGATAAGATGGCGACAGGAAAGGGGCGGCAAGTGCCAAAGAGGGAGGCAAGCGTGCAGCATGCCATGCAGCAGACAAGACAGGCGGGGGTCTTTGATGCCCTGGTGAGCACCGGTGCCAGACTGGAGGACTCCTGCTGGCTGGAGCCCGGGCTCGGGGTGGCGAGCTGGTGCAACCGCTACGATCAGACCCGCTACCACAAGCCGGGCAACCACACCATCAGCGTCTACCTGCAGGGGGGCGAGCAGACCGAGCGGCTGGACGGCCCCGGTGGCCATGGCGGTGCGGGCAAGGTGTGCATCATGCCGGATCACCACAGGTCCGAGTGGCTGGTGCGCGAGGAGTTTCGCTTCTTCCACCTCTACTTCACCCCCGGCCACTTCACCCGTATCGCCGAGCAGGCGTGCGACAAGGAGGGGCGTCATCTGCAACTGGAAGACAAGACCTTTATCGACGATCCCCAGGCGGCGGCCCTGGTGCAGGGGCAATTGATGAAGCTGGACTGGCAGCACGGCATCGATCGCATGGCGCTCTCCCACGGTGTCTGGATGCTGATGTTACACGCCTATCGCCATCACACCCGCGAGGCCCCGGCGCTGCCGGAGGTGCGCGGCGGTCTGGCCCCGGCCGTGGTGCGCCGTGTACAGGAGTATCTGCAGGCTCACCTGGCCGAGCCGGTCACCCTGGGAGAGCTCGCCCGGGAGGCGGGTCTGAGCGAATACCACTTCGCCCGGATGTTCGGGCAGAGTCTGGGCTGTCCGCCCCACCGCTACCTGCTCGGGCTGCGGCTCAAGCGGGCCAAGCAGTTGCTGGCGGGAAGCGAGCCTCTGGCCAGCATCGCCGCCCAGTGCGGTTTCTCCTCCCAGGCCCATTTTGGCAACCGCTTCCGGGAGGCGTTCGGCCTGAGCCCGGGCCAGTGGCGAGCCCAGTTGTCATTCTCCTGTCACAGATAACCCTGAGACTCTGGACAAAAGAGGTGTACCCTCTGTCTCTTGTCCATTGAAAGGAATGCCCATTGAATCATCGCAAACGTCAGACCCGTACTCGCCATCTCTGGTTCAACCACTGGAATGCCCCCCTCTATCGCGCCACCCAGCCAACGCCGCCCGAACCGCTCGTTCCTCACAGTTCCCGCTGAAAACGCCGTAACCCGATAGGATTTTTCCGGCAACTTTGCCACTATTGCGCCATCAGGATGGACTGGATATGGCCGCATGTTTCTGGAACGCATTGAAGTCAAAGGTTTTCGCGGAATAAATCGCCTCTCCCTCGGGCTGGACAACACCACTGTGCTCATCGGCGAAAACGCCTGGGGCAAATCCAGCCTGCTGCGGGCCCTCTGGTGCCTGCTGGGGGATGCCGAGCCCTATCAATTTGGTCAGGATGATTTTCACCGGCCCGAAGATCCCGAGCTCGAACCCTCGCGCACGCTGCAACTGGTGCTCACCTTCAGCGAGTATCGTCCCCAGATGTGCCAGCACTCCCGCCGTCTGGCCCGCCTCGGCGCGGCCTGGATCCCCCACAAGGACAAGTTCCACCGGGTGCATTATCGTGCCAGTGCCGAGTTGCAGGACGATGGCAGCGTGCTCACCACCCACGACTTTCTCGACGGCATCGGCAAGAGCCTGGCCATCGACAACAACGAGGCGCTGGTGCGTCTGCTCATTACCATGAACCCGGTGTTCAGGCTGCGGGATGCCCGTACCGCCCGGGAGGGCATCGAGCGGCTGCCCTGGGGGGATCTGTGCGAGCAGCGGCTGGACGAGCTGGCCGGCAAGCTCACCGACGAGCCCCAGCGCATCGGCGAGCCTGAACTCAAGGAGGCGCTGCAGGCGGTGCAGCAGTTGATGGAGCACTACTTCAGCGCTTTAGCTCCCATCAAGCACAAGCCTCGCAGCCAGCGGGATATCGTCAATCGCCCCATGACCCTGCGCAATCCCGGCAACCTGCAGGTGCTGCTGCGCAATGCGGACAACCGGGCACTGCAACTGGCCATGGCGGGCATGGCGGCCATGCTGCTCCACGCCCGAGGCAACCGGGAGCTGGAGGAGGGGGCCAGACCCATATTGATGCTGGAAGACCCAGAGAGCCGCCTGCATCCCACCATGCTGGCCCTGGCCTGGGGTCTGCTGGAGCAGTTGCCCGGCCAGAAGCTGCTCACCACCAACTCGGGGGACCTGCTCTCCTCCTTGCCCCTCAATCAGGTGCGCCGTCTGGTGCGCCGCCAGCAGGACATCCTCTGCCATCAGTTGGGAGGGGAGCGCTACAGCAGCGACGATCTGCGCAAGATTGCCTTCCATGTGCGCATCAACAGGCCCATGTCGATGTTTGCCCGCTGCTGGCTGCTGGTGGAAGGGGAGACCGAGATCTGGCTGCTCTCGGAGCTGGCCCAGATCTGCGGCTACAGCCTGCGGGCAGAGGGGGTGCGCATCATCGAGTTCGCCCAGTGCGGCCAGGCTCCTCTCATCAAGGTGGCCCGGGACTTTGGCATAGAGTGGCACCTGCTCACCGACGGTGACGAGGCGGGTGCCAAGTATGCGAGCTCCGCCCGCTCCCTGCTCAAGGGGGAGCGCGAGCGGGATCGGCTGACCCAGTTGCCGGCGGCAGACATAGAGCACTACCTCTACCAGAACGGGTTCGAGGGGGTGTTCCGGCGCGAGGCGGGGGTCGGGGGGCGCTCCACCCTCAACGCCGGGCGCATCATCGCCAAGGCGATCCACCATCGCAGCAAGCCAGGCATGGCCCTGGCTGTGGTGGAGGAGGCGGAGCGCCTCGGCAGCGAGCACATTCCCCCTGTGCTCAAGCAGATGTTTGCCCGGGTGGTCGCCCTTGCCCGGGGACAAAGCTGACCGGCGACGTTGGGAAGACGGGGGGAGTTTGGATATACTCCCTGCCTCTTGTCCTTCCTTACCCTGTGACGGGTGCACCCGCACCCGGACTGCTGCCGGAGACCCTATGTTCGTCCAACTTCCTTTTTGGCTCTTTCCCCTGACCGGTCTGATGGCCCTGGGGGCCCTGATCGCCGTGGGGCTCGTCCTGTGGCGCGGGGATCTCTGCCCGGGCCAGCGCTCGCGGATCACTACCCAGCTCTTCTCGGTCTGGGTGATCACCGGGCTCTCTCTGATGCTGGCGGTGGAGGCCAAGGTTGCGGGCTGGCTCATCTGGAGCGGGGGGGCCGCTCTGGTGCTCGGTATCGTGCTCTCCCTGGTCCAGTCTCGCCTGGAGGGCAAGCGCGCCATCCCCGCCACCCTGCTGTGGTTGCCCGCCATGCCGCTCGCCCTCTACGGGCTGGGTCTGATGCAGATCCAGGGCTGGCTCGGCGGCCTGCTGCAGATGGTGCTGCTGGGGTCGGCCTTTGCCCACCTGATGCTGCTGCGTGCCCGCCACCGCCTGCAAGCCTTCAATCTGCTGCTGCCCCTGGCGGGGCTGGTCTCCGCCATCCTGAGTCTTATCTGGCTGGCGGTGCTGGTGGGTTGGCAGGGGAGCAGCGCCGGGCTCGACCCGCTGATCCCCGGGGTAGTGACCCAGGCCGGCCTGCTGGTCGCAGCCCTGCTGCTCTGGTTCAGCCCCATCTACCGTCAGCAGGAGACGGCCCCCGTGGTGGTCTCCGTGACCCTGTGCGGCCTCATTATCGCCCAGATTGCGGCGACCAGCGTGTTGCACCAGCTCGCCTGATCCCGGCGCATCCTCCCGCCCGCACCTTGTCGTGCGGGCTTTTTTTATGGCAAAGAGGGGCAAGTCGGGGGGAGCGGGGGAGCGCGGGGAGGGGCCTGAGGGGCGAGAGATCGCTAGCTGCCTGAAAAAACTGCGATTTGTTGCAAAAGAGCGCAGTATGTGACGGTTTAATCCCCGAATAAACTTTTTTTAGGATATTTACTTGCAATCTCAGCGTTGGCGCCTATTATGGGCGACCTCGGACGCGGGGTGGAGCAGCTCGGTAGCTCGTCGGGCTCATAACCCGAAGGTCGTCGGTTCAAATCCGGCCCCCGCAACCAACCATTTGTGTCCATGGCAAGTGCATAGCGCTGCGGTGGAGACGAAGACAGCAAGAAGCAACTGCTCTGCTTTTTGTGGTGGCAATACAATTCGGACGCGGGGTG